>JAQBOK010000238.1 GCA_028288085.1 Mucilaginibacter sp. | reverse complement strand
CATGACCAAAGAAAAAGAGTTATTACCCATACCACAAACAGAACGTAACCGTAACCCGGCCTTAACACAAAACCCGGGCTATTAATAAAAATGGCGGGATAACATCCCGCCATTTTTATGTTACATTTATTTACCAATCAAACCATCATGTTAAAAAAAATTATACTATCCGCCTTGCTAAGTGTTGTAACCGGCATCGTTTATACCAATGCCCAAAATGCGCCGGTGACTAAGGTCGCGTCCTGGGTTACGCACCCGGATAGATCGGCGCTATTGGAAAAACAAACCACCATGCCTGTATTTGTATTTGGTAAGGTTAATGATGCATACCCAACTATAACGGTTAACGATAACGAAAAATATCAGCAGATTGATGGTTTCGGTTTTACCTTAACAGGAGGAAGCGCAACACTGATCAATGCGCTTAAGGCTACCGAGAAAAAAAAGTTGCTGAACGAGCTATTCTCTACAAAAGGTAAAGGTATTGGCGTAAGTTATTTGCGTATAAGCATAGGCGCGTCAGACCTGAATGCAGAAGTATTTACTTATGATGACCTGCCTGCAGGGGAAACAGATCCGAAACTGGGACGTTTTAGTTTAGCTAAAGATGCTGAGGTAATCACCCTGTTAAAAGAAATTTTGGCGATCAACCCGCGCATCAAAATCTTAGGTAGCCCCTGGACAGCCCCCTCGTGGATGAAAACCAATGGTTCATCAAAAGGAGGTAAATTAAAACCGGATTGTTATAATGTGTATGGCCAATATTTAACCAAGTATATATTGGCGATGAAAGCTCGCGGTATCAGGATAGACGCTATTACCCCGCAAAACGAGCCGCTTAATCCGAAAAATAACCCAAGCATGGTAATGGAAGCGGCAGAACAAGCGGCCTTTATTAAAAGCAGCCTGGGGCCGGCTTTTCACTCGGCAAGCTTAAAAACCAAGATCATAACTTATGACCATAATGCTGACAGGCCCGATTACCCCATTGATATATTAAAAGACCCGGAAGCCCGTAAATATGTAGATGGCTCGGCTTTTCATATGTATGGCGGAAAAATCGAGGCCCTTACCGAAGTACATAACGCGTTCCCTGACAAGAACCTCTATTTTACAGAACAATGGGTTGGTGCGCCCGGTAACTTTGCCGAGAACTTAAACTGGCATGTAAATACCCTTATTATTGGCGCTACACGTAACTGGGCCCGTAACGTGCTGGAATGGAATTTGGCTGCTGATGAAAATAACCTGCCGCATACGCCCGGTGGTTGCACCGAATGCCTTGGTGCTATCACCATTGAGCATGCTATAACCCGTAACGTTGCCTATTATATTATTGGCCATGCCTCTAAATTTGTGCCGGCTGGTTCGGTGCGTATCGCTTCAAATATCAGTGGCGATCTGGCAAATGTGGCGTTTTTAACCCCTAAAGGCAAAAAGGTACTGATTGCTATCAATAACGGTAAAACTAAAGCGTCGTTCAATATTCGTTACAAAAAAGCAGCGGCAATATGCTCGCATGATGGCGGCGCTGTAGGAACATTTGTTTGGTAAACTCAAAAAACGGTTTAAAGTATGTGCCAGTAATCTAACGAGCCGAGGCGAGCCTATATTAGCCAACGAGTTAGTACTTTACCCTATAATTGACCCGTTGAATAGGAGGTGGTGGCCATCATCGAAAATGCGTTTACAAAGCGGGAAAGTTTTTCCATCGCATTTCCTGTTATTGATGACCGCGATCGCCGGTGGTTAAGTTTATTAGGTGGATGTAATAACCCCGGGAATACCAATTGTTTCTTTTCGGGTGTGGTTATGGACGTTACCGAACAAAAACACAATGACTTAAGAAAGAGCCGGTTCATTGGCATGGTTAGCCATGAATTAAAAACGCCCCTTACTGCATTAAAGGCCTATATTCAAATGTTAAACACCTGGGCGAAAAAGCAAAAAGACCATATCACAATTGGCGCATTGTCGAAAGCCGAGAGACAGGTTAAGAAAATGCTGAATATGATCAATAATTTACTAAATCTTTCTGGTGCCGAATCAGGGAGATTCATTTAAATAAACAAGATTTTCTTATCAAAGATTTGATCCTGGAGGTGATAGAAGAAACTCTATTTATAACCGCATCAGACAGTATTGTTTTAGTTCCCTATGAAACGATTGAGGTGCATGCTGACCAGGAGAAAATCGAGCAGGTATTGATTAACCTGTTAAGTAATGCAGCGAAATATTCAGGCAAAAATTCGCCAATTGAAATATCTTGCCATAAAATTCACAATAAGGTACAAATCAGTATTAAAGACTCGGGTATGGGCATTGGTCCCGAAAATATTGAAAAGCTGTTCGACCCGCACTATCGGGTTAAAAGCAAAGAAACCGAAAAGATTTCCGGGTTTGGCATAGGACTTTACTTATGTTCCGAAATTGTTAAACGCCACCATGGAAAGATATGGGTGGAAAGTGAAATAGGTAATGGGAGTGTATTCAGTTTCACCCTGCCCTTAAATTAAGCATTATTAAATAAGAGCGTCACTGCTTTGCTGCCTAAACAAATTAAAACAATACTGCCTATTTACGCTTATATAAGTGAGCGATCATCCTCTTCTGCTAATATTTACATTGTTGGAATCTAAGGACAGTACTCATACTGATGGATACTATCGAATCGCTAAAAAAAGAGAATGCCGCATTAAAGCTGGAAACTGAACGGCTGAAAGAAAAAGATCGCCAAAACAGATACCGGACAATTTTTGAATTTTCGAGACTGGCAAATAAGGTGATCTCGCCCGACCTAAAGATACTTCAGGTCAATATGGCTTTGGTCAGTCTGTTGGGATATGGCACCAAGGAGGAGATTATAGGCACGCGGATATTGGATTATTCCCCATCGGCAGATCATTCACATTGGCGATCACTTCAAGAACAACTATGGCAAAAAAAAACTCCATTTTTTACCTTAGAAACACGCCTGATCAGAAAGGACGGAACAATGATCTGGTGCCAGGTGACTTCCATTTTGTTTCCGGACGAATCCGGATCACTGGGCTACACGATCATTGATGACGTATCTGAACAACATCAATTGAAAATTCATAAAGAAGAATTTATTAGTGTAGCAAGCCATGAACTCAAAACGCCTATCACCAGTTTGAAAGCGAACCTCCAGTTGATGAGCCGGATGTTAAAGACGGAAACGTCTGTAACGGAACGTTTAATTAAAATGACTGAAAATGCAGAAAAGCACGTCATTAAGCTTAGTTTTCTGGTAAGTGATCTGTTAAGTTCTACAAAAATAGAGCAAGGTCAGTTGTCTTTAAAAAAAACAACTTTTGTTTTGAAGGAATTGGTTGATGAATGTTGCAGCCACATTCGTTTAGAGGGCAAATACCATATCAATTATCAGGCAAGTGCTTCTTATAGCATATTCGCAGACCGGGACAAAATCGACCAGGTGCTGGTAAATTTGGTTAACAATGCAGTTAAGTATGCATCTGAGTCATTAGAGATTACCATCGATGCTCAACATATCGATAGAGCAACTAAAATATCTGTTAGCGATAAGGGTAAAGGGATCGAACCTGAAAATTTAGGCCACCTTTTTGACCGCTACTTTAGATTGGCAAAAGATAATAACCGTGCATCAGGTTTAGGGCTTGGTTTATATATTTCTGCTGAAATCATCAGATTGCATGGCGGTGAGATGGGTGTAGAAAGTGTATTAGGTAAAGGAACTACTTTTTGGTTCACCATACCCGATGCGGA
>JAQBOK010000192.1 GCA_028288085.1 Mucilaginibacter sp. | reverse complement strand
CATCATTCCTCAGATCACCGTTTTTACCTGTAATAACCAAGTCTATATCATCAACTTTCAATGAGTTTTCTGCAAGAAAAGCTATAATACTTGCCTCAATATCTTTTGGTTTATAAAGAGTTTTTATACCTGTAAATTCAGCCAGGTTATCTGCCGATGGCTTTTCCTTCAGCAGAAAAAACACAGCGCCTTCGCCACCCATTGTGCCTTTGGCTTCAGTTGAAAAAAGCGCAAGGTTAGAAACCGGCCAGCGCCTGTACAGTCCCAATCGGGTTAAAACCTTAAAACTGGTATCCACCATTTCCTCTGTTCCGCCAACCAGCACATTATCTGTTTCTTTTTCCTTCAAAAGCATAGTGGCATCCAATAGCGCACTTTCAAATGAAATACCTTTATGTACAAAAGTATTGTTGTAATTATGGCATTTAAGCATCAGAGCTATCTGTGCGGCCACCGTGTTATGGGTAGATTGGATGAACGCCGTTGGCGGAAGCATCTCTTCTTTCAGTTCCACTATCCGGGTTAAAAAGGTTACCGTATCTTCTATACACCCTAAAGCCGTTCCGGTGATAATTGCCCCGGGCATTTCCGTGTCGCCTTTGTCTAAACAATCCTTAGCAGCTGCCACGCCCATCTTAATAATGTGGCCCATACGCCTGATCTGCTTAGGGTCAATAAATTCTTTATAATCTGGCTCAATGGCCGTTAAGCGGGTGCCATTATATTCAACAATATCAGTCAAAAAAATTTCGTTGCCGAATGTTTTTTGTGGCGATATACAGGCGGATGAGCGGATATATATCTTCATTTCAGATCCCCGAAAATATTAGTGATGTACAATTGCCGCCAAACCCGAACGAATTTGACATCACATGGTTAACTCTTTGCCCTGTCAAAAATCTTTTTTCCGGAATTAGCTCCAAACCATTCATAGGTGTTTCAAAACGCAGGTTGGGATAGATAACTTTATGTTTAATTGCCAATACAGAAAATACCGCTTCAATTGCCCCGCTTGCTGCTAAAGTATGGCCAGTAAATGATTTGGTTGAACTCATGGGTGGGCATTCGGGATCAAATATTCTTTTAATGGCGGTCCCTTCGGCGCTATCGTTATTGGGTGTACCCGTCCCGTGCAAATTAATATAATCAATATCTGATGGCTGCAACCCGCTTTTTTTTAAAGCGCCCCTCATAGCAAGGTAAGAGCCGGTGCCGTCAGGTGATGAAGCGGTTTGATGATATGCATCGTTGCTGTTATTATAGCCGCTTATTTTGCAATATAAAGGCTTATTTAATGTATTTGCCACTTTATCAGAAACCAGCACTAAATACCCTGCACCTTCACCCAAATTTAAACCTTCCCTGTTCTCATCAAAAGGTTTACAAAATGCTGCATCCAGTATCATCAGGGTGTTAAAGCCATTCAGGGTGAATTTAGTTAAGACATCTGCGCCTCCGGCAATAACCACATCAAGCATATCATTTTTGATCAGCCTTGCGCCATAAAAAATAGCGTTGGCCGATGAAGAACAGGCAGTGCTAATGGTGGTCATATAATCTGTTATACCCAATTGATCCGCCACTATCTCGGTTTTGCTGCCGCATTCATGATCAAATATATTTCTCAATTTTCCTTTGCTGTTGTCGGCCAAAAAGTCAACAAAAAAATTCTCGCTTTTATCCATGCCACCAACAGAGTTAGCAGATACGAACCCGGTGCGCAAAGATTCAAAGCCAGGTATAGCAGCATCCGCTAATGCTTCTTTCGCAGCAATAAGGCTCAGCAAGGCGGTACGGCTTGTTTCAGAAGGCAGTCCGGTTATTTCCACCAGCTGGTCATTATTTAATTTCACTTCAGCTACAGGCAGTTTTTTACGGTATATGGTATCCATCATGGTGATATCACCCATACCGGCCTCCTCGCGCTTAAACGCTTCAAGATGTTCGGCTACATTATTCCCTATTGCCGAGATCACACCAACGCCTGCCACATAAACTGATGAACTCATATTATATCAAAAATTGTAAAAATGCCGTCCATATTCTCCGCCGAAAATAAAACAGAATTTCCCCTGTTTTTCTTTTCAACTAAAAATAACACCGCTTTGTATTCCTGTTCCAGTACATCCACCCAGCCACAAACACAGGTTTGTAAAATTTGATTATCCAAAAGACAGTCCACCTGCTTTTCAATAAACCCTGCATCAAAAGTATCCTGTATAAAAAAAGCATGCTCACCCTTAAAATGATTGCGGATGCAAATTTCACCGATCACAATATTTGGCAAGGTATAAACAAACAGTGAAGGGCTTGGAATATCCTTAGTCGTAGCAAAATACTTAAGGTCATTATCCAGGCTCGAATTAGCATTTGCCAACACTATTCCGATTTCTTCAGGTCGATAGTTATCTTTTTCAAATCCGTCTTTCAGTAATATTTCAGCAGTCAGCCAGCCAAGCTTGCTTAAATTATCCATTTTATAAAACTTTGGATAATTCAAATGAAAATGCTGGTAAACGGAGAGTAAAAAGCCAGACAGATCGGCCTCTTTGTTCTCAAAAAGATGTTTACCGTCTTTAAAAACAGTTCCATGGCCTATCGTGCAATGGCTTGTTATATAGTTTTCTATTAGCACGTTTGTCTTTTTTTCCCTTATCCTGTCAAAAATATTTATTATTTGCCAAAAACCACCGCTGCATTACAACCACCAAATCCCGAAGCTGTTTTAAGAAAATTCCTGGCCTTAAGAGGCAAGTTGCCATTAATTACATTTACCGAACTTGTAACTCCTGTTTCTTCAAACCCCTTTGTTGATATAAGCAGCTCTTCTTTTAAAGATTGAACAGATATAATGGATTCAATCAATCCTGCAGCCCCTAAAGTGTGCCCGTAATAACCTTTTAAGCTATTTAAAGGAACTGATTGCAGGTGTGATAACCCGATAGCGTTAGCTTCCATTTCATCATTATAAATTGTTGCTGTACCGTGAGCGGAAACAAAATCAATATCTCCAGGTGTAAGCGCAGCATCCTGTAACGCTTTTGTGATGGCATAACCCAACTCCTTTCCTGTACGTGACGGACCAGAAATATGATTGGCATCATTACTTACGGAACCACCCATAACCTTTATATTTTGCGGGTGTTTTTTTTGGGTTGACAGGATAATGGTACCTGCACCCTCACCTAAATTCAGTCCATTGCGCGACTTGTCAAAGGGTTTACATACCTGTGCACTAAGTGCCTGGAACGATTGAAAACCCGATAGGATAAACTCTGATATTACATCTGCCCCTGCTATGACAGCGTTTTCATATTGACCGGATCTTAAAAGCCGCATCCCAGTCATAATACCCAAAACACCGGAAATACACGCATTTGAAATTACAATAGGTTGATTGACGAATCCAAAATACGCGGAAACTAATTTTGCGGAAGTTGAAAGGGCGATCCTTTTTTGCAGTTCGGCATTATTTATCTCCGTTTCCAGTAGACCGATATTCCCTTTTGTAGATGAAATAAGAAAAACCGTTTTTTTATCTTTTGCATCTACGCCACTATTCTGTAAGGCATTACCGATGGAGGCAATAAGCAGTTGTTCAAATTTGGTGTAGCCTTTACCGTTTTTTATAAAGCTTTCATCTTTATGGAACAGGGAAGCATAAAAGGATTGAGAAGAGATATTTGTGTTATGATGCAGCTTTACAGCAGATATATTTTGCTTCAACTTAGAAAAGTTTTCAGCGGTTGTTTTACCAAGTGGGGTCAATACATTATCAGCAACTACAAAAACATCCTTTTCGTTCATCTCTATAGCCTCCAATTATTATTTATTGTCAATAAACAGTTTCATTTCGCATTTGGCCAACAAATTCTCGTTGTGCCAAACCTTCCCGGAAAATACGGTGACATCAAAAATTTGGTTTTCGATAGTGATCTTTGTGATCAGTTTATCATCAACTTTTGGAAGGCCGAATATTTCAAGGTCTTTAACCGCACCGATATAGAAATTGCTTCGGTATTGCTTTTATAGTAACCAACACATAATATTCCAACGAGCAAACTTGATGCAGATAGCCCTGCCAATGCCTCGTGAGCCGCCGGTTACTAACGCGCATTTCATTTTGCAAAAGCATTTAGATGCTCTGAAGATTCAAGATATTCCTTCACTCTCGCCATGTCTTTATATCTTGGCTGATCTTCAATAAATTTTGGGAATATTTCCCTTACCGTATTATATAAGGTGCGGGAAATTGTTGACAATCTATCCTGGCATTCCAGGTAATCAATTGCTTGTAAAATCGTCATTAAATGGATGGCCAAAACTTCAAATGAATTATCTATCACCCTTTTTGTCATCAGCGCGGCGTTACAGCCCATACTCACAATATCCTGGTTATCATTATTGTTTGGGATACTATGCACATACATCGGGAACGACAGTGTTTGATTTTCAGCAACTGTTGAAGTAGCCGTAAACTGCATCCCCTGCATACCAAAATTAAGTCCCAATACACCCAGGTTTACAAAAGGCGGAAGCTTTTGGTTCAGTTTATTATTAAGCAGGTAATTTAACTGCCTTTCAGATGTCATAGACAATTTGGTGATGGCAATTTTCAGTTTATCCATCTCCAGCGAAACATAATCGCCGTGGAAATTACCACCATGAAAAATATTTTGATTTTCATGATCGATCACCGGGTTATCATTTACCGAGTTCAGTTCATTCACCAGCACATTTTCCGCCTGTTCTATTGTATCATAAATAGGCCCTAATATCTGTGTAACACAACGCAGGGAATAATATTCTTGAACCTTATCTTCAAAAACTTCCTGGTCAAGATTATCGGGGTTGTACAAATGTTCTGAACGGTCGCGGATCAATTTACTGTCTTTCAAAATATCACGCATGATAGCAGCAATTTTGTTTTGCCCTTTATGATGTTTCACAATATTCAGTTCATGAGAATAATGATCGTCAAAAGCTTCAACAATTTCATTGATCATCGCCGAAAACAAAACAGCCCAGTTCAATAGTTTTCTTGCCTGTATGATATTGATCATGCCGATACCCGTCATGGCCGAAGTACCATTTAAAATGGCAAGCCCTTCGCGGATATGGATCGAAAGCGGTTTTATATTGAACTTGTTGAAGATCTCAATGGTAGGATAAACAGTGTCTTCAAAAAGCACCTCTCCTTCACCAATTAAAACCAACCCAAGATGCGCCAATTGCACAAGATCGCCACTGGCGCCTACACCACCATGCTCATAAATGCAGGGACAAATATTTTTGTTGATCATGTCCCGCAACAGCTCAACCACTTCGGTATGCACACCAGAGTAAGCCTGCATAAAACTGTTTAAACGGGCTATCATTAAAGCTTTTGATAATTGGGCGGACATCAGTTTGCCGCTGCCTGACGAGTGGCTGCGGATCAGATTGTATTGAAGCTGTAAAATATTTTCTTCGCTTACTTTGTATTGCGCCATGGGCCCAAACCCGGTATTGATACCATAGATCAGCTTATGAGAAGAGAATTTTTTGAGGAATTTGTAATTGGTATTAACCTTGTTTAAAGCTGCCTCATCCAAAGCAACTTCCTTATGTTTAAATATCAGTTCAGCAAAATCATCTAAAGAAAGCGCACTTTGTCCAACAAGTATCATGGGCAAAAAATATTTGTTTATTAGGGTTAAATAAAGGGCTAAAGTATGAAATATATGTAAAAAGGGTGAATGATAATATCGCCTTATGCTCTTTTATCAATAAATTTAATAGCCTTACGACTGGCTTCACTAAACTGTAATTTCTGGATCTCCTCCGTAGTTACATATTTAATATGGGGGCTTACCCGCAACCTCGCTTGTAAATAGGCGCGTATCCGATGGTCGCATTCTTCATTATTTTCGGCTGGTACTACATAAAGCAACACCTGGTCAAGCCCTATTTCATTTGAGTAAACTTCCACAACAAAATCCAGTATTTCTTCCCTTTCATTCAGCAGATCGAATAATGCAGGCGGATACAGCGTGGTGCCTTTGAATTTGATCATTTGCTTTTTACGGCCCATTATTGGCGATAGGCGCAAGCTTGTTCTGCCACAAGCGCAGGGTTCATCAAAATACATGCAAATATCGCCCGTTTTGTAACGCAGCAAAGGCATCCCTTCAACGCCAAGTGTAGTGATAGTTACCTCTCCGGGTGCGTATGGCTCCACATGCTGATCGTTTTCATCCAGCAACT
Organism: Mucilaginibacter sp.; assembly: GCA_028288085.1. Lineage (GTDB taxonomy): Bacteria > Bacteroidota > Bacteroidia > Sphingobacteriales > Sphingobacteriaceae > Mucilaginibacter. Next base: position 4,135 of record JAQBOK010000192.1, on the reverse strand, counting down.
CCACTATAACCAGTTCAGGCTGATAGTGCCCTCCCCTGCCTTCAGAGCATTCTGTAAATGCGGTTTGCATTTCGGTAGATGCGTAGGTGGAGTACAAATGTATATTCCATGATTCAGTGATCTTTCTGCCTAAAATATTAAATGAAAAATCAGTATTGCGGATATTCTCTCCAATACAAATGGCTTTTTTAACAGAGGTTTGATTAATATTTATACCTGCCTCTTTCGCGAAAGTTATCAGCTTCAGAATAAAAGACGGAACGGCAACTATAGCCGTTGGTTTCAATCTTTGGATGGTTTCCCATTGCAATGCGGGTACACCCGGGCCCAAACGTATGATGCCTGCACCCAATTTACGTATGCCAGAATAATAGGCAATACCAGCCATAAATTGCCTGTCTAAAGTGAGCATCAATTGATATATATCACTGCTCGAGCCATCGGCACACGAAAAAGAATTATATTCATTATAGGCCAGCCGGTTCAGGTCGTTTTCAGTAAGGGCAATGGTAACCGGTCCGCCAAGCGTTCCGGAAGTGGAAGTATACTCTATAACTTTTTCGGACGGGACACACAAAAAATCATTGTTGCGCTGCTGCAGGTCTTCCTTGTTTGTAGTCGGTATTAAAGTGAGGTCAGACAGGGTTTTAATATCCGGAACATTGGTGTTATGTTTTGCAAACATCTCCATATAGAACGGCGAATGCTGCGAAACATATTGCAAAAGCTCCTGCATTTTCGCCTCCTGCATTTTTATTTCCTTACCTTCCAATTGATGATCTCTTTCTCCTAAAAGCGCCATTATTTTTCTACTATTACTACTGCTGATACGATTGTTTTAATATGGGATAATGATACCAAAATCTTTTTTATTCCCATTAAATTTATAGTTTCTAATGTTAAATCCAATAAGGTTACCTACGGTTTGCCATTATCGGTATTAATTATTTCTACTTCGCTGAAAGGAGTGTTCTCTAATCACCCCGTTTCTAAAGCTTTAAAAAATGCTTCCTTAGCAGCAAATCGGGCGGCATAATGTTCAAACTTGTTCTTTTTTGATTCGCAATAGGCTATTTCGTTTTTCGAAAATACACCAAAACTGCTTTCTTTACTTATTTTTCTGCAACATGCTCCACTTCTATCATATCAATGCCCACGCCTGATGTCACATTTAAAAGTTGATTTTCTGCATCCCAAATGTAACAAAAAAGCCAAAAGCAGCACAGTACCGACCAAAGCAATTTGGGTATAATCCGACCCCAAACAACCGAACGTTATAATTGTAACGTATATACCAAATATGCTTAAACAGTCATTAGTTCTTTTTTGTACAATTTTTATAGTGTTACCGGCATCGGCACAAACAGGTAAATGTTTTCGATATAAGGACATCATTTTTTCTGATATACAAATCGATAAAAATTTAAGCTACTCTCCGAATGCAACTAAGGACGAAAAGAAGGCTTACCAGTTTGATCTTTATCAGCCCAAAATTGACAAGGAGATGGGGCGACCTTTAATCATCTGGATGCATGGGGGAGGGTTTAAGTTTGGCAGCAAGGAAGCGAAGGGTATTCAGCTTTGGAGCAAAACTTTTGCACAAAGGGGTTACGTTTGCGCAGCTATTAATTATCGTTTAAGCAAGCATAACCCGGTTTTTCATTTTGATGAATTGTTGAAAAGTAGTTATTATGCTGTGCAGGATGCCAAAAGGGCGGTGTTGTATTTTAAGCACCATTATAAAGAATATCATATAGATCCGGACAAAATTATTCTTGCCGGTAACTCCGCAGGCGGCATAATTGCTTTGCAGGCAGCTTATAGCAGCAATGCAGATCTGGCTAAGCTGGCAAAACTGCCAGATACTATTGAGGGTGCCAAAACAAGTGAAATATTTAAAGTGGCAGCAGTGATCAATTTTTGGGGAGCGGTATTTGATACTGGTTGGCTGAAGAATGCCCGGGTCCCTATAATTAATGTGCTCGGCAGTAAAGACAGCGTGGTGCCCCCAGCCCACAAAAGCGCGCCGTTGCATGGCGGCCTGGATATTCATAAGGAAGCAGATGCTTTGCATATTCCTAACCAACTAAAAGTGTTTGACGGTTATTCGCACGAATTGCAAAAACACTTTAACCCTATTTTCCCGAATAGTAAAGCTACTCAAAAACGTTGGCTGGAAGCCGGCCAGTTAGCTGCTGATTTCTTATATGGGCAACTTTTTAAGTAGCACTGTAAACATTATAAAGACTTTCAGGTTATCTGTATATCAACTTTAATATTTAATCTATCAACATGAAGCTTATTAAATTTTTCATTGTGATTGCGATCATCGTTTTCGGTGTGCAGTTTGCAAAAGCAAGCATTTTGGATGTAGCAGCGAAGCCAGTATTTTTGCAGATCAGGAGGCCACCAGGCCCTCCTCCACATCACCGTTTCAGGAGGCATGGCCATAATTACAGGCATCACCGTTATGTAAGGCACCGCAGTCATATAAACATTCATTTACCACCACCGCCGCCCCCACCACCACATCCATAATTATCAATAAAATATCAGGCCCCCGGATCTTATCCGGGGGCTTTTTGTTTGGAAAATATTTTCGGCTAACTGTGATTTTTTCACTCATTCTGCGAATAATTAGTAAAACAGATGAAATAACTATATTGATTAAGAATCAACACATCAAATGAGCCCTATAAATACCAAAGCGCATTTTTTACAGCTTATTGAGCAAAATAAGGGTATCATTTATAAAGTGGCCAGGTCTTATGGCAAAAATGATGAAGACAGGGAAGACCTTTTCCAGGAAATTATCATTCAATTATGGGGTGCTTTTGACAGGTATAATGAGCAATACAAACTATCAACATGGATGTACCGGATAGCGCTAAATGTAGCCATATCCTTTTACCGGAAAGAGCGAAGAAGAATAGAATCAGAGTCGCCCCTTACTGAAAGTATGGCAGAAATAGCTGATGAAAGCAGGGATAGCGAGCTGGAATCCAACATTAATTTATTACAGCAATTTATTAACGAGTTAAAGGAACTGGACAAGGCGCTGATGATCCTTTACCTGGAATCACAAAGCTATAAGGAAATAGCTGAGATCCTGGGCATCACTGAAACCAATGTGGCTACTAAGATCAGCCGGATAAAAGATCGGCTCAAACAAAAATTTTCAAACATTAAAGCATAGATAAAAATGAACGAACTGGAATTGAAAAGCATCTGGAGTGCTTACGACAAAAAATTAGAAAGATCGTTGAAATTAAACCTGAAGATCTTCGAAGATATGCAAACCGGCAAAGCTAAATCAAAGCTGGATGCGTTGCTATCAATAAAAGTGGGAGGTGTTGCGATCGGGGTACTCTGGATGGCATTTTTAGGCTTCCTGGTTTATGTGGTCAATTTTAAAAATCTTTGGTTTTCAGGATCGGTTGTGATGATAATGATATTCACCCTGGTGGCTATGATCAATTATATTCAACACATTATTTTGATCAACAAGATAGATTATACAAAAAATATAACCGGCACACAAACAAAGTTAGCAGAGCTGCAGGTATCTACCATTCATACCACAGCTTTTGCATGGCTGCAATTACCTTTTTACACCACATTTTTCTGGAATAATAATTGGATAATGGAAGGTGATAAAGGGTTTTGGTTTATTGCTGTTCCTATCACCGTGATATTCATCATTATAACAATATGGTTGTACAAAAGCATCACACCTGAGAATTTACATAAAACCTGGGTAAGGAAATTAATGATGGTTGGAATGGAGTACAAATATGCACTGTCTGCAAGCGAACTGTTACAGGAGATAACCGAATTTAAAAAGGACGAGGTATAAAGTTTACATGCAAATCTTCGAGCTCACCGCCCGCTATCCGCTGTGCAAAGATGGGAATGAAAATCTTCAAACTCCCTTGCACAGCAGAGCAGGTGATCAGGAGAGGTAATGATATAGCGGATTAACTACTTACCCAAATACATTTTGTTGTAATACTCATCTACCATTCTGCCAGAATCAAAAGCCGGAACAATATCTGAAGCTGCCTTTTTGATGATAGATACCCATTTGGTTTTATCGTTGTAATACATAGGCAATACTGTGTTTTCCAGGATACCC
>JAQBOK010000188.1 GCA_028288085.1 Mucilaginibacter sp. | reverse complement strand
AATTCGTACATCTGCATATAATCACATTTGCACATTATTTAGCCTGCATGTATACCTCAACCGCCTTTCGTACACTTCCATATTTTAATAAAAGGTCTTCTGCATCCTGCTCAATAAGGCCTGTATAGTTCATCACCATGCGTGTGCCCCTATCTACCAACTTATTGTTGGTTAATTGCATATCCACCATCTTATTGCCTTTTATCCTACCCAGTTGTATCATTACGGTGGTAGTGAGCATATTCAATACCAATTTTTGGGCTGTGCCCGCTTTCATCCGGGTTGAGCCTGTCACAAACTCAGGCCCTGTAATTACTTCAACGGGGTACTTTGCCTCTGCAGCTACCGGGCTTCCAACATTGCAAACAATACAACCGGTGATTATATTTTTTTTATTAGCCGTATGCAAGCCCCCAATTACATAGGGTGTTGTACCCGATGCCGCAATCCCTACCAGCACGTCCTTCTCGCTGATACGGAAAGCCGAAAGATCCTTCCACGCCTGCTCCATATCATCTTCAGCAAATTCTACCGCCTTGCGTATCGCGCTATCGCCGCCTGCTATAATTCCTACAACCCTATCAAAAGGGACACCAAAGGTTGGCGGGCATTCTGAGGCATCTACCACACCCAAACGCCCGCTGGTGCCGGCACCGATATAAAAAAGACGGCCATTGTTCCTCATTTTTTCAGTAACGGCAATTACCAGCTTCTCTATTTGAGGAATAGCCATTTTAACAGCATCAGCAACGGTTTGGTCTTCCTTATTTATGTTTTTAAGGATATCCAATACAGGCATTTGCTCCAGGTTATTGTAGTGAGAGTCTTTTTCGGTGGTCCTTTCCATTTTTGCTGGCATTCTTTTAACAAAAATCGGTAAAAATCATTAAATCCAAGTGAAGTAAGCATATAAATTATTTGCTGTGCCGTGCAATGCTTAACTTTGTATATTAAAGAATGAAAAGAGCCGCATCCATTATTTTCAGGTCGCTGATCCTGGTTTTGTTTGGCATAGCCATAGGCTTATTGCTGGGCGATAATGTGCGCCGCAGCCTTTATGCAGGTAACAATAAAATATCAAAGGTTTTACAGCTGGTGCATCATAACTACGTTGATTCTGTGAATGTTGATAGCATTGAAGGTGTTACCGTTAATAACCTTTTACAAAACCTCGATCCGCATTCACTTTATTTGCCGCCGCAGCAGGCACAATCTATCAATGAGCGTTTGGATGGCGGCTTTAATGGCATTGGTATCGAATACCTGCTTTTACGGGATACGCTGGTTATTACACAAGTTTATGATGGTGGCCCCGCCCAGCAAGCCGGCATAAAACCCGGCGACAGGGTGATCGATATAAATAATAAGAAATTCTCAGGGACGCATCTTACACAAACATTAGTAAACAAAACTTTCAGTAATGCAAAGGATTCAGAAATTGAACTTGCCGTTATAAGCCTCGCCGGCAAATCGATAAAGGTTTACCATATAAAGCGCGGACATGTTGACCTGAGCAGCCTGGATGCATCTTACATAGCCGCGCCTTCAGTTGGCTATATCAAGATCAGTAAATTCGCTTCAACAACGGATACAGATTTCAGGAGCGCCCTCAAAAAGCTTAAAACAGAAGGGATGCAAAAACTTGTTCTTGATTTGCGCGGCAACGGTGGCGGATACCTGAATTCGGCTACCGAACTGGCGAGTGAATTTTTGGACAAAGGTAAACTGATTGTTTATACAAAAGGGATACATGAACCACGTGCAGACTACCTTGCCACCGACTCGGGTTTATTTCAGCAGGGTAAACTGGCAGTTCTAATTGATGAATATTCTGCTTCGGCAAGTGAAATATTAGCTGGGGCTCTGCAGGATTTTGACCGCGCGATAATTGTGGGCAGACGCTCTTTTGGAAAAGGGTTGGTTCAACAGCAGTTTGCTTTTGGTGATGGCTCGGCGGTTAACTTAACTGTAGCAAGATATTATACCCCTTCGGGCAGATCGATACAAAAATCGTACAAAGGCGGGATAGAGAACTACCGGAATGAACTGGCAGACAGGATGCAAAAGGGCGAGTTGTTTTCGGAACAAAGCTATTTAAATGATAGTACCTTTAAAAAAGCAAATACTTATCATACTTCCGGCGGTAGAAAGGTTTTTAGTGGCGGCGGTATCCTGCCAGATCTGTTTGTTCCGGCTGACACGGCAGGAAATACTATGCTGATACAAGAGTTGAACCATCAACAACTTTTTAATGCCTTTGTGATAGACAAAATGCAGCCGGAATTGGATAATTTCAATACAGATGATAACTTTTTGAAAAGCTATTGTGTAAGCAATGATGAGTTTGATGATTTTATCCTTTATGCTTCACAAACTTTGAAGGAAATGGATTCTAATGAGGTCAAAGTTTCAAAAGATAATATTAAGCTATTGCTGAAAGCATTTGCAGCCCGCTATAAATGGGGAGATACCGCCTACTTCCAGGTGCTGAACAGTGCAGATAATACGCTGAGAAAAGCAATTGCCGCTATTAACTAGCAGATATAAACCCGCTATTAAAGTTAATGGGTTGACCATTATCATCCCTGAATAATGCGGAAGGAAGAAATGCATTTTTGGGTGATACGTACCAAACCCTGGTGAAATTAATAGCGGTATTTTGTGTCCCCGCGTTCAGATTGTAATAGCCTGGCTGGGCAACGAGGCACGAGTCTTTATAACTGGCAGCATTATAGGTGTTGTTTTTGCTTAAAGCCGTTATATATAATTTTCTTAATTGCGGCAATGTCAATACAGTGCGGGTATTTAAATTGATTGTAGCATAGGTGGTACCATTTGTTGTTTTGTGTATGCCATCTATAAAAGTTTATAGAATAACATCTGAGAGCACAGGAAGGCCGTTAACGTATTGAAGTGCAAAGATGGACTGACAGATGTGGGTTCCGTCCGCATTGGTTACGGTATCGTGCAAGGATACATTCTCAAAAGCCAGGTTAGAATAAGGATATTGTTCTCTTTAAGCAGTTAAACAGCCGCCAATGAATCAGCGCCACTGATGTAACGTTTTTTTATTTGGCTAATGCAGCCATTATCGCCTCCTAGCTCGGTTTTTTTGCAGGCAAAAAGGATAAATAGAGCAAATGAAATGCAGTATATCTTCTTCATAATAGCAACATTAGCTGGTAATTATTGATATTACGGAATTGAAGTTACAAATATAACAGGCAGTATAAAAAATGCGGGAATATCTAAATACTTTAATTTAAACCCCGGATTTCCATTAAAGTGTTTAGATATCTACAAATTCAAAGGGGTATATCTGTCTACTTTTGCCTAAAGAAAACCTGTATAGGCACGCCTGTAAAATCGAAATTCTCCCTTAGCTTATTTTCAATAAAGCGGTAATAGGCCTCTTTAAGATACTGTGGCAGATTACAAAAGAATGCAAACATGGGCGATGTACCATTGATTTGGGTGATATATTTTATCTTCACATACTTACCCTTAATAGATGGCGGTGGAAAGTTCTCTATAATAGGCAGCATTATTTCATTTAGTTTGGAAGTAGGTATTTTCTTTTTGCGGTTATCATAAACCTGTTGAGCAGTTTCAATCACCTTTAAAACCCTTTGTTTTTCGGTGACAGAAGTAAACACGATCGGCACATCAGTAAACGGGGCAGTCTTCTCGCGTATTTGCTCTTCAAATACCTTAACGGTTTTGTGATTTTTTTCAATCAAATCCCATTTGTTAACCACAATCACAATGCCTTTTTTATTCTTTTCGGCAAGGTGAAAAATATTTATATCCTGCGACTCAATACCTTCAACCGCATCTATCATCAATACCACCACGTCGGCCTCCTCAATGGCTTTAATGGTACGCATTACCGAATAGAATTCGATATTCTCCTTAACCTTGGTTTTTTTACGTAAACCGGCAGTGTCCACCAGCATAAAATTATGCCCGTACTGGTTGTAGTGAATATGGATCGAATCGCGGGTGGTGCCGGCTATCGGTGTAACAATATTCCGTTCCTTACCGATCAAAGAATTTATAATAGATGATTTACCTACGTTAGGCCGGCCTACAATGGCAAACTTTGGTAAAGTGTTTTCTTCAACAGCTTCTTCATCAAAACCTTCTACCACAGCGTCAAGCAATTCACCAGTTCCGGAGCCTGTCATAGATGAGATATTGTAAATCTCGCCAAGGCCAAGGCTGTAAAACACGGTAGCGTCTGATTGTTGTGAATTATTATCCACTTTATTAACTACTACATGCACCGGCTTTTTGCTCCTGCGTAGTAAAACTGCTATTTCATCATCCAGGTCGGTAATTCCTGTGGTAACATCAACCATAAAGAGTATAACAGTAGCTTCTTCAATTGCTATGATCACCTGTTCCCGTATGGCGGCTTCAAAAACATCTTCTGAGTTAGCCACATAGCCACCGGTATCAATTACTGTGAAGGAGTGATGCGTCCATTCGGCAACACCATAATGACGGTCGCGTGTTACACCGCTAAAATCATCCACAATAGCCTTGCGGCTTTCGGTTAAACGGTTATATAAGGTTGACTTGCCTACATTCGGCCTGCCAACTATGGCTACTATGTTACTCATATTTGTTGTAAATTGTGAGTTGTATGTTGAAAGTGATTAGCTTATACACAACTCATATAAATTTAGTCGTAAATTAAATAGTTGCAACCCGCAACACCTAACCCACAACTTAAAAACTAATCCTCGTACCCGAATTTTTTCAGGTAATTTTTCTTACTGCGCCAGTCGGCGATAACTTTTACAAACATTTCCAGAAAAACCTTCTTCTGAAAAAACTCTTCCATGTCCTTACGGGCGTAGGTTCCTACTTTTTTCAGGGTTTCGCCGCCTTTACCGATCAGGATATTTTTTTGCGAATCGCGTTCTACAATAATTTCAGAACTGATCTTGTATAAATTTTCTCCTTCAATAAAAGCGGTGATGATCACCTCTGTACTATAAGGGATTTCCTTTTCGTATATCTTAAATATTTTTTCTCGTATAATTTCTGAAGCAAAGAAGCGGTCGTTGCGATCTGTCAGCGCATCCTTTTCATAATAAGCCGGGTGTTCCGGCAAATGCTCTATCACAAAGTTCATTACTGCTAAAACATTGTGATCTTTCAGGGCCGATACTGCAAATATGGCTTTTGGTTTCAGCTTTTCCTGCCAATAATCCACTTTTGCTTTTACAGTTTCCTCGTCAGATTTATCAATCTTATTAATGATGATAGCCAAAGGCGCCAACGAACCCTGCAGTTTTTCGATCACATCAGATTCGTCATATTTCTCGTTGATATCAGTTACCAGCAATATCAGGTCGGCATCTACAATAGAACCATTAACCTGGTGCATCATGGTTTCCTGCAAAGCATAGTGTGGTTTGATGATGCCCGGCGTGTCCGAAAATACGATCTGGTAATCCGCATCGTTCACTATTCCGAGTATTCTGTGCCGTGTTGTTTGAGCTTTTGGTGTAATGATGGACATTTTTTCGCCCACCAACGCGTTCATAAGGGTTGATTTGCCCGCGTTAGGCTTACCAATTATACTTACAAAACCTGCCTTATGACTCATAAAAAAATATATAAAATTTAATTTGGACTGCAAAGAAACGAATTATATCTTTGCAGTCCAATTAAAACGGAGTGCAAATTGCATTTTGACAATTGGAAGCAACTTTCCGAAGTTATGATCGGATCGCAACATATAAGAATAACAGTGCGGGATGGAGCAGTTGGTAGCTCGTCGGGCTCATAACCCGAAGGTCGTAGGTTCGAGTCCTGCTCCCGCTACCTGAAGTAAATGAAAGCCTCAAGTCGAAAGATTTGAGGCTTTTTTATTACCATCTTTTATGGATTAAGTTTGAAAAGTTGTAGGGAGAAGAAATAAATACTATTTACTAGAGAGAGTGGACACTCAAAATCATTTTCGGTTAAGCATTGATGCTTAAGCCAGCGGGCGGAAATAGATGTTTTGGGGTCAGGCATAGTTCGAACAATCATTATAATAATCATCCATAAATTTCATCATTATCCCGATCCTTGCGTTTTGATGATGTTCCATGATTTGATATTCAAACAGGCTCTTATAAACCTCTTTGACATTGTCGCTCATAAAAAGAACAAATAATAAACCTATTTAGCATAGCATCAGGCAGATACTTTTTAAAGCCGCCTCCACACCACCTCGGCAACTACAGCTTTGCCGCCTTGCGTAGTATTGGTAACTACATATCTTATCTCATTGCCGGTATAAATATAGGTTCGTTCCTGATCGATGCCTTCCCAGTTAGGGAACGAGGCATGGTCTATTTTAAAGGTGATGGTATGTTTAGCCTCGTCCACCATGTATTTGCCGAAGTGCGCATTGCTGCCTTGTATCAGTGCTATGCTTTCTTCGGGCGTGCAAACATTCTTATCGCCCGATGCTATTTTGGGTCGCACAGCTTTATAGATCTGAATTGCATAGTTTGACCGTTCGTCAAATACCAGCATGCCTTTTGGGTCTTCGCCATAGGGATGTACCCTGCTGCTATCAGGATAAATATTATCAACAGATACCAGTGCCCAGGTGCCAATAAGTTGTTCTTTTAACGGTTTGTTGGAGTTAGTTTTTGTTTGTGCAGATACGATAGTTACAGTGCAAAACAGTATTAAGGCGGTCATCATGATTTTCATAGTATTCAATATTAGTTTTTTTATCGATGTAAAATTATACAGTGACGGGCAATCATTACTTGTACAAAATTTCACTAATTCTGTATATTAGCACTGATGAGGAAAGAGAATTTATACCATCCGTTCGAGATAGAACTCAAAGAGTTGGACCGCTTCCCAAAAACACCGCGAGCCAATAATTTTTTCGAACTGATCTATATTGTTGAAGGTACGGGTGTGCAGTATATTAACAAAAACAGGTTCAATTATCGTAAGGGCAATCTGTTCCTGCTTACACCACAGGATGTGCATTCGTTCGAGATAAGCACGGTCACCAGGTTTTTCTTCCTGCGGTTCAATGAATATTTTGTGCAGAACAACGCGTCGAAGGATAAAGCGCTTGTACAGCGCATGGAATATATTCTGCAAAATGCCAGCCACCGACCGGGCTGCATTTTAAAGAACAAGGTGGATAAACCACTTATCGCGTCGCTTATTGAAAGCATCATTCAGGAACAAACCAACCGGCAGATCTATTGCGACACCATAATTACCCAGATGGTTAACACCATCATCACCATTGTGGCCCGTAACATTGCTTTAAAACTCCCTAAGAACATCAAAGAAAATACCGGCGAACCGGTGTTGGAGATGCTGCATTATATCCAGCAAAACATTTTCGAGCCGCAAATGCTGCGGGCCGAAAGTTTGAGCAAACAGTTTGCGATATCATTAAGCTACCTGGGCCGCTATTTTAAAAGCCAGACAGGCGAGACGCTGCAACACTACATTGCCATGTATAAAATGCGATTGGTAGAGACCCGCCTCTTGCATAGCGATATGCGCATCAATGAGATCGTTAACGAATTGAATTTTACCGACGAAAGTCACCTGAACCGGTCTTTTAAAAAATATAAAGGCATGGCACCGTCCGAATTCAGGAAGCTGCATAGTTCATAAGATTTTTCACCGAGTCCAGTCAATTTTACTTCCAGACTCAACGGCTTTTTTCGCATTCTGCCTTTATCGGTTTATAATCATTACTATCAATGGCATCACCTAACAGAAGTTTATGTGCCTTTGCGAGGCGGTCACTTTCTAACTGTATTTGATTGAGAAGCTCTTTTTTCCCGTCGGGTTGAGTACCTGTCTGATGATAAAAAATATCCCTGAACTGTCTTATATAATTCGACGATTTCCGTATTGCTTATTATGTTACGGCCGATGAGAAAGCGTTGTAATTGACACTTTTTATAGAAGCGACCGACGAGCAATCTGCAATTAGTCAAGTCCGTAAAAAGCTCAAATCCCAATTTAAAATAAATGCCGAAAAACTTTCTGTTCGGGAATTATAAGTAATTTACTTGCTCATTCAGGGGTTGTCCTTACAAGATTCCTATGGTTTTACCAGCATAATTTACCGATAGTTTAAGGAAAGAGAAATTAAAAATTCCAGGTTCTTATCTGTAATGTACTTAAATATGCACTTTGATATGCGGCGCACATCCATTGGAAAGCCTGTAGAAGTAGCCAGGTATAAATAGTCTTGTTGAACAGTTGGATAAGAAGATATTTTTTAAATAATTTAAAAAGTCCCACTGAATCTATGTTTTATCATTTCTGTGGTTTTTACCGGTTCCTTGCATAAAAACCAAAAAAGCCGCCCTAATTCGTAGGGGGCTTCGTAGCGGAGAACTTACAAAGCCTGAACTTTTTTGAGAATGATTTAGGAGTTGCGGCGGCGATAAATATGAATGATAATACAATAGCCATCCAATAGTATTTCAAGCCCGGTTTTTTTTTAAAAACCGGGCTTTTTCATTACTTGTTCGGTTTGGGTTGTCGTGGGTTGTCAGGGGATGCGCTTTCGATTATTCCTTTATCCGTTCACAATAAATGTTTCTTTTATCAGTGTATTAATTGTGCCTATAAGGCATCAAAAATCTTAAAAGATCTCCCATGCTTACCACATGGAAGGGAGAGTTTGTAGCCTCGAGGAGAATCGAACCCTTATTAACAAGCCACTTGCCATTCATTTAGAAACTTCAAATCCTCTAATATCCGGTTCTAATTCTGCCCAATATGGGCACGAACCATAGTTCACATTGCAGCGAATAGCTTCAAATCTTAAACTAAATGGTTAGACTTTAGTCCTCCACAGGATACTTTTCAAAAAACTAAAAGCACAAATACCTGATAATCAGATGTTTATGTTTGTTCATGGTGTTCACGCAAAAAACGTGAACACACTCCCTTTTTTTACGATTTACAAACACAATTTCCGGGTTGGCTTAAGAGAATATTCATCTTAAAGTCACCCGCATCATAACTGCGTCATAAAACCAATTTAAACGACTTTTTTAGTAAACTAAGTTGACTAATATAGTCAACTTAGTTTACCTTTGTACTGTTAATTAAGCAAATATGAAAACACCATACATAAATATAGATCAGGCGCTTTCGGGGATCAGCAGTTTAATGATCAGCAGTATAGCAGGCCTTAAGTGGATCAAACTGTTTTCTGAATCTAAGCTTTCACCAAACAAAATAGGCAGTTACCTGCTTCCGCTGCTCAAACAACTTTTCAAGGATAATTTTATCGGTTCAGAAATGGAGATGGGAATCTTATTGCTTTTTGTTAAAAGTTATTTCTTAATCGCTGTATTCACCATCAGTCATAATCCTTTGATTGATCAGTTCAAAAAATTGAGGTTAAGCATAAACAAAAGCGCTGTGTTGCAGCACGGAGATTTTTATCAGCATAAACAAGCCGCCTGAGATTGACGGGAAAAAATTTAAAATCATGAA
>JAQBOK010000187.1 GCA_028288085.1 Mucilaginibacter sp. | reverse complement strand
ACATTGTTGCAGCTGCACACCAATTTACCAAGAACCGGATCTGCTTTATTGCCCCTCCTTAACAGCTGTAATCGTTTCTCGCTTAGTTCAGTTTTGTTTACTATCAGGTCCCTGAATTCCAAGAACTCACTTTTATCACCAATGAGTATTGCGCCCACCAGCCTATCCTGGTAGATAATGCATTTTTTATAGTAGCGTTTTGCTTTATCAATAAATACCACTTCTTCATATTCCTTATCATTAGGGCATTCGGGCAAACCAATACTGCAGAGGTCAAATCCATGGATTTTAATGATGTTCATGAATAAACTGCCTTTGTAGTAACTGGCTATGTCGCCGTTCATATAGCCTGCCACCACTTCTGCCTGCTGCTCAGCGGCGGCAGTAATTCCATATAAAGTGCCGTTAAATTCGGCTATTTCACCAATTGCATATACATTCGGGTCACTGGTTTGCAATCGCTCGTTTACCAATACACCTTTACGGCATTCCAATCAACATTCTTTGGCAATTTCCATATTGGGTGTGGTACCTATTGCCAGTATCATGGCATCGCAGTTAATCTTGCGGCCACTTTTTAAACCAATACCTGTTAGTTTTGAACGGCCATAGTAAAGTTGCACCTCATCGTAATAATAAATATCACAACCCTGGTCAACCATTTCCTCGTGCAATAAGTGACTTCCCAGGTCATCCAGCTGTCTGTTTAAAAATTTTGATGTACGCTGAATGATCGTAATTTTTACCCCGATCTCTCTTAACGACGCGGCCATTTCCAACCCAAGCAAGCCCCCGCCAACAATTACTACGTGCGCATTTACAGGTATATGCTTTTTAAAATTATCGGCATCTACCCGGTTACGCATGCTAAATATGCCAGGCAATGCGGGTACGTTTTTAGGGATCGCAGCCCTGCTGCCTGTGGCTATCAATAAAACATCATAGTTGGTTTTTACCCCGCGCGAGTCAGTTACCTGTTTATTAACACGATCTATCTTTTCAATACTTACGCCGCGCAACAGCCGGATGTTATAGGCCGGTTCCTCTTCGTCCTTCATTTTTACCAATTGTTCCCATTGCTGCTCACCGCTGATGTAATCTGGCAACATTACCCGGTTATAAAAAGGAAAGTTCTCTTTACTGAATATAGTAATTTCGTCATCCCGATTAAGGACCCTGTATGATTTTACGAAACCATAAGAACCGGCCCCGGCACCAATTACCACGATACGCTGAAATGGCTTTTTAAACTTAACGACATTTACGGCGCAATATTTAAAATCAGGCTCTTTTGATATGGGGTCGACCTGGTCTGAGGTTAGGTTATTAACCCTGTTAAGATCGCTGCCTAATATTTTGCCCCAGTGCATAGGTAGAAAAATAACACCCTGTTTTATCTGGCCTGATATTTTAGCTTTTACCTGCACTTCGCCACGGCGGGAACTGATCACAGCAATATCACCCTCAGTAATTTCTAAAACGGCAGCATCATCAGGATGTATCTCCATAAAGGATTGCTTATAATGCTGGTTTAACTTATTTACCTTCCCGGTTTTACTCATGGTATGCCATTGATCGCGAATGCGGCCTGTGGTGAGGATAAAAGGGAAATCCGAGTTGGGTTTCTCACTGGTTAATTCATCCGAAACCGGGTAAATATTGGCTTTTTTTGATGGGGTATAAAAAAGTTTATCTGTAAATAATCTTGGCACACCTTTAACCGGGCCTTTCTTTTTATAGGGCCATTGTACTGTGCCCTTTTCTTTCAGAATATCATAATTCAGTCCACTGATATCCATATTGGTTTTAGCGGTAAGCTTCACATGCTCGTCAAATATGGCTGCAGGGTCTTTAAAGTCAAAACCCTTATATCCCATTTTCTGAGCAAAGCGGCAGATGATCTCTGCATCCGGAATAGCCTCACCAGGAGCATCAACAATTTTATTTAAATAACTTATACGTCTTTCAGAATTGGTCATTGTGCCTTCCTTTTCGGCCCAGGCGGCGGCAGGTAATATTACATCGGCAAAAGCCAGGCTTTCAGGTTTATTGCTGATCTCCTGCACTACTACAAATTTGGCTTTCTTCAGGGCTTCTTCCGCCAGGCGAACATTGGGCAAACTGGTTAATGGGTTGGTACAAAGTATCCAGATGGCCTTTAGCCTGCCATCGTTTAGTGCCTCGAACATTTCTGTGGCTGTTAAACCGGGCTTAGGGTCAATAACGGTTCCGCCCCAAAAATTTTGTACTTCTTCCCGGTGCAAAGGATTACTTAAATCCCGGTGAGCGGGTAACAAGTTAGCCAGGCCACCTACTTCACGTCCACCCATGGCATTTGGCTGTCCCGTTAATGACAATGGCCCCGAGCCAGGCTTGCCAATATGGCCGGTTATCAGGTTGAGATTGATCAAGCTTAGATTTTTGTTTGTCCCGACGGAACTCTGGTTGAGGCCCATAGTCCACATAGAGATAAAGCCTTTGGCATCAGCAATATATTTTGCGGCAAGGCGAATTTTCTTTTCTTCAACTCCGCATACAATGGAAGCCTCAGCTAGGGATCTTTGAAACACCAGCTTACTGTATGCTTCAAAACCTTCAGCATGGTTATTTATAAAATCGATATCAATATCGCCATTTTCGATAAGTACCCTGCCGATAGCATGGTTTAAAGTAATATCAGTCCCCGGATTAAGTTGTAAGTGCAGATCAGCGAGGCCGCAACTGTCTGTAACACGCGGATCAACAACAATAATTTTAATATCCGGATTAGCAGCTTTGTGCGCTTCAACCCTGCGCCATAAAATAGGATGGCACCAGGCCGGGTTTGCACCGGTTACATAAAAGCAATCGGCCAATTCAATATCATCATAGCAAACGGGCACACTATCTTCCCCTAACGACATTTTGTAGGCAGCAACCGCACTGCTCATGCACAAACGCGAATTGGTATCGATATTATTGCTGCCAATAAACCCTTTCATCAGTTTATTGACAACATAATATTCTTCGGTAAGGCACTGCCCGGATGCATAAAATGCTACCGAATTTGGCCCGTATTTATTAATAAATGTTTTAAAAACAGCCGCAGCCCTGTCAAGTGCTTCGTCCCAGCTCACCCGTTCCATGGGCATGCTTTTATTGTACCGCATTTGCGGGTAAAACAGCCTGTCACTTTTATCATTTACAGTGTAGTGCAGGTTTAATCCCTTGCTGCACAACATACCTTTACTACCCGGGTGGTTTTTATCGCCTTCAACTAAAACCTTTTCGTTTTTATCTTTATGTACAAGCACACCACACCCAACCCCGCAGTAACAGCAGGTAGAGGTTAAGGTATTTGATGGCTTTTTTGCTGACATTTATTTCATGATTTTTTAAACCACACTACCGGCCAGTTCGGGTTCGTTCATACTCACGCTTAAAGCTTCTTTCTTCGTAAATCGTGTAATAAGCACTATTGCCGCCACAATGATTACGGTATAGCCTATGTAAGTAAAAGCCTCTACATAAGTGATGGTTGATGATTTAAAAAGGAAACCAAACATCATTCCTCCCAGGTTTCCGCCTGCTCCAACTATACCGCTTACCATTCCCACATTTTTAGTGTTTACAAATGGCACAATGCCATAAGTAGCACCATTAGACATTTTAAGGAACAGGGCGAAAGAAAGCATCGTGATAATAGCTACTAATAAGCTGCCTGCCTGGGCAAAAAGAATAAGCCCAACGCCTTCGAGTAATAAGACACCCGCAAGCAGCAGCCCTTTACCACGCATGCCGAATTTACCGCCAACCCTATCAGACAAGATGCCGCCCAGTGCCCTCGCAAACAGATTCATGAAACCGAATACGCCTGCCCAAAAACCTGCCATACTTTGGGTCAAATGGAAATTATCAACGAAATGAAGCGATGCCACATTGTCAAAGGTGATCTCCATCCCGAAACACATGGCATAAGCCATGGTTAAAGCCCAGATGCGCCAATCAGCTAAGATCGACCAGTCTGTTTTGGTTTGTGCTTTGGTGTAGCCTATTTCATCATAATTTCCTTCGGGGGTGTCTTTTGTATATTTAGCATATAAAAAAGCTATGACCAGCATCATTACACCGGGTACAATCATGGCAAACCGCCATGCTTCCGCCTTAGTATAACCGAAGCCTACTATTGCCGCAAATATCAATGGCATTACCATGTTGGTTACGCCACCACCCAAATTTCCCCAACCACCCGTAACTGCGTTTGCCGTTCCCTTAATATTAGGGGCAAACATCATGGAGGTGTGAAACTGGGTTATTACGAATGAAGCGCCGATAACGCCAATAGCCAATCTGAATAAAATGAAGGTGGTATAATCATGTGCCAGGCCTACAAAAAATAGGGGCAGGCAGCCAACCAATAATAGGCGGATGGCTGTTTTACGCGGCCCCCATACATCGCAAAGCTTACCTATGATTAAGCGTGCTATAATGGTAGCCGCTACCGATGCAATAATGGTGTTACCTACCTGTCCTTTTGTTAAATGCAATTCGGCCCTGATAGTTGGCATTAACGGCGCAAGGCCAAACCAACCAAAAAAGCAGACAAAAAACATAAGCCAGGTGATGTGAAAAGTGCGCATCTGAACGCCCTTAACAGAAAATATATTGAGTTTGGTAAGTTGATTCTTCATGATTTTCTCCTTGTTTTATTTTCCAAAAATGTAAAAGAAGGTTAGCCGGTAAACCAGTACATGGCTATCAGGCAGGTAGCCTGTGGTGGATGGGGCTCGCTGGTCTTTGTATTGTATGAACCAGATATTTGGAGCGAAGTGTATGTTTTTAGCGGGGGTAAAATCTAAACCTGCTGAAACAAAATGTTCTTTTGTGAAAGGACTGTAAGCAGGTAGATTGGTATTGACGGTATAGACATCACCCGAATTAAAGTCATTATCGGGGTTGTAACTATCATAACGGGCAAAAAAGCCTAATTTGTCTTTATAAATAGCTCCGTGCGAGTAGATTGAAATAGCCTCAACATTTGCATTGACTGATGTTTTGGTGGCTCCGTCGGTGACACCGTTGGCTATTTTCTGGGTATATGCCTCAACACCAAAAGTAATTTTAGGGGTAGTGTAAGCTACAAAGCCTTTAACCATGTTACGCGCCTGGCCTCCAACCGTTGCGGTAGTAGGGGCCGTTTTCATATAATCGGCGTACAGATCAAATATCAGGGTCTGATTAAAAAACTTGGCATATACATCACCATAAAAAGCTTTGTAAAAACCCGTGTTCGCATTTGTTGCTGATAACAGGCTTGAAGAAGTATTATTCCCAATCAATACATCATAGCCAAAGTTTTTGGTTGCAGGGTCAAAGGTGCCTTGCAGGCCTGCACCAAAATCCCATGGATTGTTGCGATGCACATCGGCAACGGTTTTATCTATAAAGCGATAGCCCCATATTTTTTCCGTCAGCAGCGGCCAGCCTGGTGTCCACTGGTTACCGATAATAAAATCAGTTCCGTTCCAGATGCCTTTCCATCTTAAATTTATAAGTTTGATATAAAAGGACATCTTATTATCAGCCAGGTTATCCCCGTTCGAAATACTGGTTCCGGGGGATAGATTTG
Source organism: Mucilaginibacter sp. (assembly GCA_028288085.1). Taxonomy (GTDB): domain Bacteria; phylum Bacteroidota; class Bacteroidia; order Sphingobacteriales; family Sphingobacteriaceae; genus Mucilaginibacter. Next base: position 934 of record JAQBOK010000187.1, on the reverse strand, counting down.
TGTTGGCAGCTGGTTCTGACGCTAATAATAATTCTACTGAGAATTTCTTATTGATTTCATAATCATATCCTAAATAAATGCGGCGGAACTGGAAGGCATTTCTGTAAGTTGGTACACCGTTATAATTAGTTTCGGCACCTCTGTTTGATGCATCAGCATGGGCATTATAGTAATAATCGCCGAATGCATACCCCCATAATCTTCTAACCGGTTTCCAGGTAGTATCTGCTATGGCGGGTTTCTGGACTTTTATGGTATCCGAGGGAGGGTGATCTGATCTGTTATCTGATTTTAAATCAGCGTCAGCATAAATTATTGGGGATTTTTCAGTTATTGTTTGTGCATTTGCTGCAAAACATGATGAAAATAATAGAATTGCCCCAATTGTGTATTGGTTTAATACATTTTTGTACATTTGAATAGGTTTTTTTTGTTAAAGCGATAAAAACTGTTTAGCCCTGCCTGGGAATGCGACCTCCCGGCAGGGATTTTTATGGGGTATATTTTATATATCTTTTGTCAATAGGCGATTTTTCTTAATATTTACTGATAAATCATTTTAATTGTTATAAATATATCGTATTTGGCATATATAATCAATAAAAAAGATTAATTGTGTTCATTTTTATGATATAAATTATATAAAATGGATAATTTTATCAAAAAATTAAAAAATCATCTATATTTTTTGCCGATTTGCGAATTTTATAAATAAATTTTATAAATACACTTGAATTTTGAATTTTAAAATGAATTTATTTCTGTTTTATGCTGTTATGGTATGATTTAAATCATAAAAAGTAGTTAGATTTCCGAAAATATTTAAAATAACATCGAAAGTTCCAGGGTAAATGAAGAAAAGCAAAAATGAGTGCGACGTTGAAAAGTGCTTAATGTGCCAATGCTGTATGCCGGAATGGCATCCGGCAATAGC
>JAQBOK010000179.1 GCA_028288085.1 Mucilaginibacter sp. | reverse complement strand
CCCATCATGCAAGAAATCCCTTTTTCGGCAGCGAGGTCATGTATCTGTTTTGCTTCAAAAATGCCGCCGGATTTAGCTAGCTTTATATTAATATAATCACATGAATTGCTATTGATCTGCTTACGGGCATCATGATGGTTGTAAACACTTTCATCGGCCATAATTTTTACCGGAGACAGTTTCTTCAGCTCGGGCAAGCGGTCATCGTACCAGGTACGCATGGGTTGCTCACAAAATTCTATATCATATTCTCCTATAGCCTGCAGTGCAAAAACAGCATCCTCAAAATGCCATCCCTGGTTAGCATCAACACGTATTTTGATATTGTTACCTACAGCCTGCCTGATCTGTTTTATTCGTTCCACATCGCTTTTAGCATCCTTTCCAAGTTTAACTTTCAACATTGTAGCGCCGCTTTTTTTAAAATTCAGAGCCTTTTCGGCCATTACTTCGGGCGTAGCTATGCCGATGGTAATATCAGTTTCAACCCTTCTTTTACTTCCTCCCAAAAACTGGTACAGGGGCAATCCGGCGTTTTTAGCAGCAATATCAAATAAAGCCATATCAAAAGCGCTTTTTATGGTGTTGTTACCCGAAGCAAAGTTGTGCAATTGTTGCAGGCGTTCGGGAATAATAAGTGCGTCCTTTCCTTTCCATAAACGGGCAAATTCGCGTGCCATTACCAGGCAGGTATCCTGTGTTTCACCAACGATCATAGGGAATGCAGAACACTCCCCTACCCCATAAAATCCTGCATCAGTATGCACGCGGATAAAAACGTTCTGCGCGTGGTCCATTGTTCCGGTAGCAATGGTAAATGGTTCCATTGGTATACTGAAGCGGTAAATATCGGTATGAGTAATTTTAATTTGTTGCAATTTTGTAAAGTTAAAATGCCTGAATGTTCTTGTACAATATTAATGACAAATGAACCAATAACAAATAATTTGCACATTACTACAATTGCATTATCTTTGTTGAACTACAACAATAAATATTCAACTTTAGCCGCCCTAAAATTAAATTCCGGGGATCTGCGCTAATTTTAACTTATAAAGTTCATTAAACTAATTTTATGGCTCAAGAAACAATGCCACAATTTGATTATAACTCCACGCGGAGTAAATTAATTTTGTCTGAATATGGCCGAAACGTGCAAAATATGGTTAAATATATTGTAGCACTGCCAACCAAAGAGGAACGTAACCGGTATGCCCAGGTCGTGATAGATCTGATGGGATTTTTAAACCCGCATCTGAGGGATGTTGCCGATTTTAAACACAAACTGTGGGATCACCTGCATATCATCTCTGATTTTCAAATAGATGTGGATGCACCATATCCTAAACCAGAACCAGACGCTATCCATTTAAAACCGGAGCCTCTGAAATACCCGCATCAACGAATTAAATACAAACATTATGGTAAAACCATTGAGTTGATGATAGAGAAAGCCAAATCTATTGAAGAGCCAGAACGCAGGCAACACATGATACAGGCTATCGCCAATTTTATGAAAATGGCTTATGTACAGTGGAACAAAGATTCGGTTGCTGACGAAACCATATTGGCAGATCTGCGTGCACTATCAGGCGGTCAGCTAAAAGTGGAAGAAAACATCAACCTGGCTCGTGTTGAATACCGTGCAAACCCACATAATAATCAAAATACTGCCAGCAGGGGCCGCACTAACAATAACCAGAACAATCGTGGTGGTACCCGCACTAACAATAATAATCCACGTAGCAATAATCAGAGTAATCGTAGTCGTAATCCTGGGGGAGGCGGAACAAGAAAGTATTGATTTATTAGTCTATAGTTAATGATTGATAGCCCATATTAATTAATAATTTTATGATCTTTGGCTCTCAAACTATAGACTATGGTCTATTAACTATCCACTAAACAGCCTATGAATAACGCATTTGAAATATATGGCGGTAAGCCATTAAAAGGTGAAATTATACCTCAGGGAGCTAAAAACGAGGCCCTTCAGGTGCTTTCGGCAGTGCTTTTAACAAGCGAAAAGGTAACTATAAGCAATATTCCAGATATAAAAGATGTTAACAAGCTGATAGAACTGCTTGGTGATATGGGTGTTGAAATTAACAAACTAGCGCCTGACACTTACAGCTTCGAAGCAAAAACCATTGATCTTAATTTTTTTGAATCAGAAGCTTTTAAAACAAAGGGCGGCGGTCTTCGCGGCTCTATCATGATCGTTGGCCCACTTTTGGCACGTTTTGGCAGGGCATCCATCCCTAAACCGGGGGGAGACAAAATTGGCAGACGCCGTTTGGATACCCACTTCCTGGGATTTGAAAAGCTGGGGGCAAAATTTAATTATAATCCCGACAACGGCTTTTTTAATGTAGATGCATCTGATCTGAAAGGTACTTATATCCTGCTGGATGAGGCCTCGGTAACGGGTACTGCAAACGTAGTAATGGCTGCAGTGCTTGCAAAAGGCACCACTACCATTTATAACGCCGCATGCGAGCCCTATTTGCAACAGCTTTGCAAAATGCTGAACCGCATGGGCGCCAAAATAAGCGGAGTAGGTTCAAATTTATTGACTATTGATGGTGTGACCGAATTACACGGCACTGAACATCGCCTGTTGCCGGATATGATAGAGATCGGTTCATTTATAGGATTGGCTGCGATGACAGGGTCGGAGATTACCATAAAGGACGTTCACTACGACGAATTGGGCATTATCCCGGATGTATTCAAACGCCTGGGTATAAAGCTGGAGCGCAGGGGCGATGATATTTATATTCCCGCTCAAACCCACTATGAGATTGAGACTTTTATCGATGGCTCCATCATGACCATAGCAGATGCACCTTGGCCAGGCTTTACCCCCGACCTATTGAGCATCGTTTTAGTAGTAGCCATACAGGCCAAAGGCGCCGTGCTGATACATCAGAAAATGTTTGAGAGCCGTTTGTTTTTTGTTGATAAGCTATTAGATATGGGAGCTCAGATTATTCTTTGCGATCCGCATCGTGCAACAGTAATAGGTTTGGATAAGCAAGTACAACTAAGAGGTATTTCAATGACGTCGCCCGACATACGTGCGGGGGTTTCGTTATTAATTGCAGCTTTATCGGCACAGGGCAAATCAACTATCTATAATATAGAGCAAATAGAGCGTGGTTACCAACATATTGATGAGCGCCTGAGAGCACTTGGAGCTGATATTACGAGAATATAGTACATGATTTAATATCGAATTTTCAATTTGGGGTTTGAAGTAAATAAAACATTAAATCCAAAATTGGAAATCCGAATTCCGAAATTGAAAACCTATCTTTATAAAAACCTGTAAAATTTGCACAGCTATAAAAACAATAGATCGAAATATTCTAGTTTCATACTGATCTTTGTTGCTATTAAAATAGGTTTAAACCTGTTGGCGATGTCGCATTTTGGTTTCCACCGGGATGAACTTTTGCATCTGGCTTTAGGCGACCATTTAGACTGGGGCTATAAAGAGGTGCCTCCATTTATCGCTTTGCTTGCTAAAATAACCACCACAGTTTTTGGGGATTCTGTTTTTGCAGCTCGTATATTCAGTACACTTTTTAGCGGGTTGATCATTTGGTTCACCGGACAGATCGTAGTTGAATTAGGTGGCCGAAAATTTGCTATTACATTAACTTGCCTGGCACTGATATTTTCTCCCGCATTTGCTGCAAGCGGGTATCTTTTTCAACCGGTAGTGTTCGATCAATTGTGGTGGGTATTAACCGTTTACCTGCTTACCCGCTATATCAATAATTCATCACCAAAATACATATACCTGTTAGGCGCTGTAATTGGTATCGGGCTTTTGACAAAATATACGATGGCATTTTTTGCCATCGCATTGATACTGGGGCTACTGGTGACCAAACAGCGCAGAATATTATGGAGCCGGCATGTTTTGGCTGCCGCTATCATTGCATCATTGTTGTTTTTGCCCAACCTTATCTGGCAATTTCAGCATCATTTTCCGGTGATCACCCACATGCAAACACTGCGCTCGCAACAACTGGATTATATCAAACCATCTGATTTTATTAAACAGCAATTAGTGGTTAATGGCATTGCCCTGTTTCTATGGCTAATCGGATTTGGGTTTTTACTATTCTCACCCCGACTGCGCAAATTCCAGTTTCTTGCCTTTGCCTATATTTTGATATTTATTTTCCTGCTGGAAATGAATGGCAAAAACTATTACCTGTTTGGCGCTTACCCTATGCTTTTTGCCGCGGGGGGGTATGGGTTTGACCGATGGTTAAAATCAAAGACTTTACGTACGGTAACAATTTTGCTTTTCACACTGCCTAATCTTTTATTATTCCCTTTGGTGCTGCCTATTTTCCCTTTAAACCAAACACTTGCACTGTTTAAGTTTGCCGGCAAAAACATGCCCTTCATGCACTTTGCTGCCACCTGGGAAGATCACAAGCTTCACCCGCTTACACAGGATTATGGCGATATGTTAGGATGGGATGAAATAACAACCAAGGTGGTAAAAGCTTACAATAGCCTAACGCCAGAGCAACAACAACACACACAAATTTATGCCGATAATTATGGCGAAGCCGGCGCAATCCATCATTATGGCAAAAAATACCATTTACCTGAGGTTGTCAGTCTCAATAGTAGTTTTACGCTTTGGGCTCCGGATAATTTAAATGCCCATTATATTATTTATGTAGATGACCAGGATGGAAGCAACGTCAAGACGTTTGCATCATATTTGGAAAGCTATACCAAAATAGGCGAGGTTGAATCGCCGTATGCCGTGGAGAAAGGTACCGGAATTTTTTTATTGGTTAATCCAAACCCAGCCGTATTGAATGATCGGTATAAAAAGGAGTTAGCGAAAAAAAGGCTTGAGTGATTTTCCAATTGTGGTTCATCTCAACCCGATATCGCATTAATAATATCGTACTGCGTAATGATTTCGATATTGCCTTGATCTTCCACCAAAACCGCGATATTGTCTTTATTGATCATTGCCGATATTTTATCGATAGATGTATTTAAATCAACAAATGGGAAGGGCGTGGTTGTTATACTTTTTATCGGCTGCGACTTTATCGATGGGTTTTCGAGCAGGGCGTCAAGTATATCACTCTCGGTGATCTTGCCAATCACCATGCCTTTTTGAGTTACAGGTATTTGCGAAATATTAAGTGATTTTATAGTATTAATAGCTTCCAAAACACTTTTATCACAATCAATTGTTATAATTTCCTGTCTTTCTTTCTTTTTAATAATATCGTGGGCTGTCAGTTTTTCGTCTTTCAAAAATCCACGTTCGCGCAACCAGTCCTCATTATACATTTTGGCCATATAGCGCGAGCCGTGATCAGGGAAAATGATCACCACTACATCATCCGCCTTAAATGTATCTTTTAACTGCAGTACACCGGCTACCGCCGAGCCTGTTGAATTACCTGCAAAAATACCCTCTTTCAGTGCTACCTCGCGAGTCATTAAAGCGGCGTCTTTATCGGTTACTTTTTCAAAATGATCTATTAGACTAAAATCTACGTTATTAGGTAAGAAGTCTTCTCCTATACCTTCGGTGATATAGGGATATATTTCATCCTTATCAAAAATGCCGGTTTCCTTATATTTCTTAAATACCGAACCATATGTATCAATGCCTATTATTTTGATGTTGGGGTTCTTTTCCTTCAGGTATCTTGCAATACCTGATATAGTGCCGCCAGTACCCACGCCAGCTACCAGGTGTGTTATCTTACCTTCGGTTTGTTCCCATATCTCGGGCGCGGTTTGTTCATAATGAGCCTGCGAATTGGATAAGTTATCATATTGGTTCGGCTTCCACGAGTTAGGCACCTCTTTTTCCAGGCGCGATGAAACAGAATAATACGAACGGGGATCTTCTGGATCAACATTGGTTGGACATACTATTACTTCAGCTCCGAAAGCACGTAAAGCATCAAACTTTTCTTTCGATTGTTTATCTGTACTTGTAAAAATACATTTGTAACCCTTAATTACAGCTGCAATTGCTAACCCCATACCCGTATTGCCGGATGTTCCCTCTATTATAGTTCCACCCGGTTTAAGCAAACCACTTTTTTCGGCATCCTCAATCATTTTAAGGGCCATACGATCTTTTATAGAATTGCCGGGGTTGGTAGTTTCTATTTTGGCTAAAACCGTAGCCGGGATATCTTTAGTAATTGTATTTAATTTAACCATTGGCGTATTGCCAATAGTTTCGAGTATATTGTTGTACCACATATTTTATCTACTAAATGATCTTAGGTCAATAACGGGCGAAGTTACATTTTATCTACTAAACTGGTAGAATTTACGCAAATCAGGAATTGAATTATTAAAATTTCAAATGTTTAACAGTTAAGCCATTGTTGATCAGCTGTTTCAACGACTCGATTCCCACCCGTAAATGAGTTTCAACAAATTGCTCGGTTACAGATGAGTCGCTTTCGGCGGTTTTTACACCTTCAGGTATCATGGGCTGATCAGAAACTAACAGCAATGCCCCGGTTGGAATTTTATTCGCAAAACCCGTGGTAAAAATGGTAGCTGTTTCCATATCAACAGCCATAGCACGCAATTCCTTTAAGTATTTTTTAAACTCCTTATCGTGCTCCCATACCCTGCGGTTGGTAGTGTAGCAAGTCCCTGTCCAGTAGTCGCGGCCAAAATCCCTGATGGTGGTTGAGATGGCCTTTTGCAGGGCAAAGGAAGGCAATGCAGGCACTTCGGCCGGCAAGTAATCATTTGATGTACCCTCACCCCTGATGGCCGCTATCGGCAGTATCAGGTCGCCTACATTATTCTTCTTTTTAAGGCCACCGCACTTACCTAAAAAAATAACAGCTTTAGGCTTAATGGCCGTAAGCAGATCCATAACCGTTGCGGCAACCGAGCTACCCATGCCAAAATTGATAATAGTTATACCATCAGCCGAAACGCTTTGCATAGGCTTGTCCAACCCCATAATAGGGGCGTTATTATGCCATACTGAAAACAATTGCAGGTATCTGGAAAAATTTGTCAGAATGATATATTCACCAAAATCTGTTAAAGCGCGCCCGGTATAACGAGGTAGCCAGTTGGCAACAATCGCTTCCTTTGTTTTAAGTCCAGATTTTACGGGGGATTGTATCTCGCTTACCTGTTTTGTATCAAGTGGGTTTTTCTTTACGTCTTTTTCTTCGTTCATGATATATTCTTTTAGGTATTGCTGACTTTTTCGGCACCTCACGCGGCAAGCCCATATTTATAGCGCAGACTTAGCAAGTGAGGTCCTGAAACAAGCCCGCCCCACAGGTAGGCAGGTTCAGAATTGACAGTTAATTTTTATTTATACAACAAACCCCGGCGTTATACCAGGGTTTGTATTACAAATATAAGTTTTTACCTTGTCTCTGTTGTTAAGCTACTTTTAATTTTTTCAGATCAGATTTCTCAAACTGGTCTAGTGCGTAATCCAACGTTACATTCAAACGTTTGATATCCTTCTTTGATGGGAACTCAAACATGGCATCAATCATAATCGCCTCACAAATGGATCGCAAACCACGTGCACCCAACTTAAATTCCATCGCTTTATCAACAATAAAATCAAGCACTTCATTATCAAACTCAAGCTTTACGCCCTCATATTCAAACAGTTTTTTATATTGTTTCAATAATGAATTTTTAGGCTCGGTCAAAATATTGTGCAATGCCTCCCTGTCTAACGGGTTCAGATAAGTAAGCACCGGCAAACGGCCAATCAGTTCGGGTATCAATCCAAACGACTTCAGATCCTGCGGGGTAATATATTTATACAGGTTCTTTAGATCGATTTCGCCTTCGTGATGTTTCAATTTGTAGCCAACTGTTTGTGTACGCAACCTGTTTGCTATTTTTTTATCTATACCATCAAAAGCGCCACCACAGATAAACAATATATTATTAGTGTTCACCGTGATCATTTTCTGATCGGGATGTTTACGCCCACCCTGTGGTGGCACGTTAACCATTGTACCTTCTAATATTTTCAACAAGGCTTGCTGAACACCTTCACCTGATACATCACGCGTAATAGAAGCATTATCGCTTTTGCGGGCTATCTTATCAACCTCATCAATATATACAATACCCTTTTCAGCAGCGCTCACATCGTAATCGGCTGCTTGTAACAAACGCGTCAAAATACTTTCAACATCCTCCCCTACATAACCAGCTTCTGTTAATACAGTAGCATCGCAGATGCAAAAAGGAACATTCAATATCTTAGCAAGGGTTTTGGCAAGCAAGGTTTTACCTGTACCCGTTTCGCCCACCATGATAATGTTTGATTTTTCTATCTCTACCTCATCTTTATCAACACGTTGATTTAAACGTTTGTAATGATTGTACACGGCTACAGAAAGTATTTTCTTTGAATCGTCCTGACCGATCACATATTGATCAAGATGAACTTTTATTTCAGAAGGTTTTAATAAAGCAGGTGCCGATGGCGAGGTTTTTACTTTACGCACTTTCAACTCTTCAGCTAATATCTCGTTCGCCTGGTTTACACATTTATCACAAATATGTGCATCAAGCCCAGCTATCAGCATTAGTGAATCCTGCTTACCTGCACCACAAAACGAACATCTTATCTCTTTACTATTCTTATTCATTGCCATTGATGTATAACCAAATATAATTAATTAGTGGCATTATTGCAACGTCTTTGGGTACATGATTATTATAATACGCTTTGTATGTGCGCATTGTTTTATTTCTTCCCTTTACTTCCGCGCAGAATCTCATCCACCATACCAAATTCGATTGCTTCTTCTGCGATCATCCAATGGTCACGATCTGATGCATCCCAAACTTTTTCGAACGGTGCACCACTGTGGTCAGCAATGATCTGATAAAGCTCTTTCTTTAATTTAGTGATCTCGTGGTAGCTTATTTCTATATCCGACTGTTGCCCTTGCGCACCGCCTGAAGGTTGGTGGATCATTACCCTTGAATGCGGCAAAGCAGCCCTTTTACCATTGGTACCGGCACATAATAATACTGCGGCCATTGATGCTGCCATACCTGTACAAATGGTTGCAACGTCATTAGAGATAAATTGCATGGTATCATAAATACCTAAGCCGGCATAAACCGAACCACCCGGAGAGTTGATATAAATCTGAATATCGCGTTTACTATCTGCTGATTGCAAAAACAATAGTTGCGCTTGTATAATATTCGCAATATTATCATAAATGGCATCGCCCAAAAATATAATACGGTCCATCATTAAACGCGAAAATACATCCATTTGAGCTACATTTAACTGACGCTCTTCAATGATATAAGGTGTCATACCGGTTGGGGCGATGCTGGTTGGAAGGTTGGCCCTTTCCACACTGCCTATAAATTTATCTACATAAATACTGTTAATACGATGATGTTTTACAGCATATTTTCTGAATTCATTTTTATCAATATTGTCCATGATTTTTATATTTCTTTAATTATTTTATTGCGTTAAATATAGTTTTTAGTTGAATACAATTAGTTGACTAAAGTAGGCAAAAAGTAAAATTAAATGATGAAGTTAAATTGACGGCAAAAACAAAAGCAACCCATATTGTGAGTTGCTTTGGCTTAGTATATTTAAATTATATGATTATACCAACTCGCCGAATTCTTTTGCGGATATTTCTTTCTGCTCTAAGGTAACCACGCTCTTAAGGTAATCTAACGCTCTGGCCGCTTTTACTTCTTCAAATATCTTGTTAGCTTCTTCCTTGTTCTGTAAAAACTGAACGGTGTATTGCGATAATTGCTCATCGCTTATAGGCTGCTGGCTATACATTCTGAATTGGGCTTCTAAACGTTGCTTAGCTGCAGCAAACACTTCTTCATATTTGATCTCGATCTTATTATCTTTAATGATTTTGTTTTCCAACAAGGTCCACTTCAGGTTTTGAGCGAAATCATTGTAGCCACCGATTAATTCTTCGTCGGTCAGTTTTTCGTTAGTAGCTTTTAACCAGCGTTTCAAAAACTCATCCGGAAGATCGAATTTCGCCTTTTCTATACTGAGTTTATATAGGTCGTTTTGCAATTTGCGTTCTGCATCCTGTGCATACATGGCCTCTACTTCTTCAGTAATTTTAGCTTTAAATTCTTCTTCGGTAGTTACTGTACCTTCACCAAATAATTTGTCAAAGAACTCCTGGTTCAAATCACTTTCTTCTAAACGGTTAACATTTTTAACCGTTAAGCGGAAGTTTGATTTTACCTCTGCCGCTGTATCTTCATCCACTTTTAAAATAGCTGCGATACGGGTTGCGTCGTTATTATAGGCCTTTTGAAAATCCAGCACTGCTACGTCATCTTTTTTCAAGCCGATCAGAGATGCTTTAACCGCTTCATCCTGTACCTGGTCTAAACGAACTGATGCAGTATTGCTTATGCCTTCATCAAAAACAGAACCATCTGGAGAAAGCTGTACTAATTCGGCATAAAGGACATCGCCATCTGCCGATACGGCAGGATTTGTCATTTTGCCATAGCTTTTGCGTATATTTTTGATCCGGGCAGCCAAAGTTTCCTCGTCCGCTTTTATAACATATTGGCTTATCTTATCCTTTGATGAAAAATCAATTGTAAACTCAGGTGCTAAACCAACTTCATAATTAAATTCAAAGTCATCAGCAAAATCCCAGTTGTATTGTTTGCTATCGTCCATTTTTGGCAATGGCTGTCCTAATACTTCCAACTGCTGCTCATTGATGTAATTGTTAAGGGTATCTGAAAGCATATTATTCACCTCGTCTACCAAAATGCTTTTGCCATACATTTTTTTAATATGTGCAACTGGCACCATACCCGGCCTGAAACCTGGCATTTTAGCTTTTTTAGCATGGTCTTTTATTGCTTTATCAACCCGTGGCTGGTAATCTTCGGGTTTGATATTAATCTTTACAATTGCATTGAGGCTGTCAATTTTTTCTTGTGAAATATTCATCTTTTCGGCGTATTTTTTGTCTTAAAATCTTGTATCACTTATGCTATTATCAATTTGCATGCCCTTATTTTGGGAGGGCAAAGGTATCAATAATTTTTTGAAAAACTTAAGCCAAGCATGCTAACCAATTTATTTTGAACTGGCTATAACTGGCTTGCTGTTCATCCTGATGACACCGTAAAGAACTCACTTTCCAGACCTTTTCACGATAGTATCAAGTTAAATGATAAATTACATAGTTAAACATTTAACCTATAATAAAAGAGCGTTGGCAGCCAACGCTCTTTTATCTTAAAAATACAGTTAATCTTAATCTACTTTTGTAATAGTTGCAGCACCCGTTTTATGGCTGTTCACGCTCGAAGGATTTCCGCGATACTGTATCTCAGCGGCACCGGTAGTATTCACATTCAGATCTTTCAATACATTGATCTCGCAATGGCTGGCCCCGGTTGTCTGTATATCATAACTACCAACCACAAAGTCTAAAGCATAAATTTTGCCGCTCCCGGCCAATTCAACCCTGTGGGAAGTGGCCTGTCCCTTTAAAGTAATTTCACTGGCACCGTTGCCTTCCGTAGTTACATTAGCAGCGTTCAGATCCATGTTTACCTTGCTTGCGCCGTTCAACTGAAGGCTAAGGTCTTTGGTATTTAGTTTACCATCAGAATTAATATCCACTGCACCTGATGCTTTAATTTCTTCCAGGTTTTTTACACCAATATTGATCACAATCTCGCCACTGCCACATAGATTTTTCTTTGTATAAACATGAAGCCTGCCGCCATCAACGGACGATTTTATATATTTCATCAGATTATCGTCGGCAGTAATGGTCATTGATAAACTACTATCCTGTTTTAAATTAACCTTGAAACCACCGGAAATTTCAATTTTTACAAAATCGCCTCCCTTACGAGTTTCAGTCACCTGGTGGCCTGACCCTTTAACACAGCCAAACCTGCATGATGATAGTATGGTAACTGATACAACTGCAATAAATAATATGGCATTTAAATATAGCTTCTTCATTGGTTTTGTTTTTTAAGTGATGGGGTTTATTATTTGGACTTACTATAACGGGTTTTGGTTACACCAAAAATATAAAAAAAAGCCATTCTATTTAAATGAATGGCTTGCGAAACTATATATTGAACTTTTGCAAAGTGTATTATAAACCTACAAATTCCTGGGAGTCGTTTTTGGTTATCCCGTCAACTGTCCTGATAATGTGTTCTGCAACAAAATTGGTGCTGTTTACACTGGCAGAACGGTTGTATTTTAAATTACATTCGCTTATGTTACCGGTAAGATCAGCTTTTGCACGGTCATTTACTGTGATATTGGCACTGTAACCTCCCATATCCAATTTTGCGTAAGCATTGTTATATAAAACAATATCTAAATCGATAGATGAAAGTTTGCCAAATGACCTTACTTCGGCATTGTCATAAACTGATATTGAACGCAGTTCATTTACTGTAACCCAAACCACCAGTTTTTGTGCTGAATAAGATGATATACGTAATACGCCTTTCCGGCTTTGAACCAAGGCGCTTTCGGCATAGTAACGATTGTAAACCTTTACCTGGTCTGATGTGCCATCTGATACATAAAGTTCAACATTTCCATGAACTTCGATCTTGTTGATCTTGCTTACATTGGTAAGTACAGTGCTTACTTCATTATCTTTTGCGGCTGAATCATTTTTAGTAGCTGCATAAGTTGAATTGCCTATTCCTAATACTATTGCTGCGATAGTGACGAAGGAGAATATTTTAGTTTTCATGATATTGATATTTTGATTGTAAGTGTTTTATTTTTCTTTATTTTAAATACACTAATAAGACGATTTCAATCAAAATACGTTACAGCAAAATGCCCTCTATTAGTTGTAGGGCACAATTTTCCCGGTGAGGCGGGGTTTTTGGTCGGTGAAAATTCCGGGGATGAATTTACCTGAACCAGGGTTTTCATAATTTAAGGTTTATCATGATTTCCCTATTCCAAAAACGCTGCCGCAGGCGTCCAGACTTTGTGGTTGATATTCATTTTGAAAATTGAGACAGGCAAGAATTTTTTGTCAACAAGCAGGACAGTAGCTGGAGTTTAATAGCCCGATTGTTGTTTTAAATAGACGAAGTCTGCAAGCGGGGTGATAAAATAACTGGTACTTTAAGAATGGAAAAAAAGTATTTTGTATAAACTTTAAATCTAATTGTATAAACTTTAAATCTGATTTTATTTTTATATTAGCTAAAGTATCTGTTTATCCTAATTAATTTATGCTTTTGATTATTGCTTTAAGGGCCATTTTTCTTATCAGCGGACTATCTTACAGATACATTTAGCTCTTTCAGGATCGTTTTTTCAAAGTAATCTTTTACTAACTAGTTTTTCATCTTCAAAATTTCAAACTATGAAAAAAAACCTTTACAAATCCACCTTCTTTTTAAAAATTGCTGTCTTAAAGGCATTGATTATTTTATTGGTTACGGCCACAGCTATGGCCCAAACTAACCCTGCGGTTACTGTAGTTAAGGGTAAGGTAACTGATGGGCAAACAAACGAAACCCTCATCGGCGTTACGGTCACTGTGAAAGGAACTTCTTTGGCTGTAACTACAGACCTAAATGGCGCCTACACCATTTCGGCAGGTGCTACTTCTACCTTGGTTTTTTCCTACATAGGATATAAGCCACAGCAAATAGTAGTGGGCCCGCAAACGGTAATAAACATTAAGTTACTGCCTTCTGACGAACAGCTAAAGGACGTGGTGGTTACCGCGTTAAATATAAAAAGAGAGCGGCGTTCGCTGGGTTATTCAGTAACCGAAGTAAAAGGCGCTACACTTACGGAAGCCCGCGAAACCAATTTTGTGAACGGCCTGGAAGGAAAAGTAGCCGGTGTTAACGTAAGCAATGTAGCTACCGGTCCCGGCGGTTCTTCAAATGTGGTTATCCGTGGTATATCAGACATTACAGGCTCCAATCAGCCCTTATATGTAATAGACGGTATACCAATGCAAAATGACACCTACGCCCAAACTGATGTTGGTGGAGGTTATGGCGGTGCTGACGGTGGTGACGGCACTATCAATATCAATCCTGATGATATTGAGACAATCTCCATACTAAAGGGATCTGCCGCCTCTGCGTTATACGGCTATCGTGGCAGCAAAGGCGTTATACTGATCACTACAAAATCAGGTAAAAACGCCAAAGGTTCAGGTGTGGAATTTAATTCCAACTACGTTATGCAGAAGGTAATTGACAATACAGATTGGCAAAAAACATATGGGCAGGGCTCTGATGGGGTGAAACCTATAGATGCGAGTAGTGCCTTTGAATTAGGATTATCCGCCTGGGGGCCAAAACTTGACGGAACAGAAGTTTATCAATTCGACGGCGTTAAAAGACCTTACAGCCTGGTAAATGGCAATATGGGACGTTTTTATAAAGATGGAGGGGCGTCCACTAATTCTGTATCGTTCAGTAAAAATTTAGGAGATGATGGAAGTTTACGATTTTCTGCAAGCGACCTGCATAATACCAGCATTATCCCTAATGCAGGATTCCAGCAGCAGTCCTTTTCATTATCTACAAATTACAAATTAGGCAAGCGTTTGGATCTGCAATTAAAGGGACAATACATTAATGCATTTACACATAATCGCCCAAGTGTATCTGATGCTCCGGGCAGTTTAAATTTTGCTCCATTATTTCTTCCGCCAAATGTGAATATCACATCCCTGGCGCCTGGATATAAGGCGGATGGTTCTGAAAATCAGTTTTTAGATGATGCATACACTACTAACCCTTACTTTGTAGCTAATAAGTTTATCAATAATACACGCCGTAATCGTTTTATAGGTTCGGCTGATCTTAAATACACTTTTGACGATGGCTTATACCTCGAGTTTCGCGCAGGGGAAGATTATTTCGCCGACAGAAATACAAATATAACTCCTAATGGCACAGCTTACCAAGCAGATGGAGCAATGACAGAGGAAAATAGAAAATCGACTGAACTAAACATAGATGCCATCATTGGTAAAAAGTTCAAAATAACAAAGGATTTTAACTTGTCAACGCTGGTTGGCGTCAATAGCAGGAAATCTGTTGTAGATGATCTGGTAGCAACAGGTACTAACTTTCAAACACCATTCCTTTATACAGTCGGCAACCTGGGCAGCCCTACGGAATATGAAAGTAATCCGATAAAAGTAAACAAATCGATCTACGGGACTTTTGATTTTTCGTATAAAAATTATTTATACCTGGGTGTTACCGGGCGTAACGACTGGTATTCTACCCTGGCGCCGGGTAAAACAAATTATTTTTATCCTTCTATAAACGGATCATTTGTTTTCTCAGAATTGCTTCATGCAAATTGGTTAGATATGGGGAAATTAAGGTTAGGCTACGCCAATGTTGGCGGCGAAGCGGATGACCCCTATCAAACATTATTAGGCTATAATAATATTGGTAATTTAAACGGGCACCCCGTAGGTAACATTTCTAATCCCTATGTGCCTAATGCTAAATTAGAACCTTCTTCGGCTAAAGAATTTGAAATTGGCACAGAGTTAGATTTTTTTAAGGGCCGGTTGCATTTTGATATCGCTTATTACAACAAAAAAGAGAGCAGGGAAATTATACCGGCTGTTACCTCTGAAACCTCCGGTTATAACGCAGTTTTGCTTAACTCCGGAACCATACAAAATAAGGGTATCGAATTTTTGGTATCAGGGGTACCGGTTAAAACAAAGGATTTTAGTTGGACAGAAACAATTAATATAACGTACAATGATAATAAGGTACTGTCGCTTTCATCAGGTTCAACCAACTACCCGCTGGGGTATTCGCGTGCAGGAGAGGACGAGGGTGTAGGAGTAGCCTACATGTCGCAAGCATTGGGTAAATCAGCTTACCAGATATTCGTTGCAGACCCCGCACGTGATGCTAATGGCAAGATCATTCTCGACCCTGCAACAGGCGCTCCCGAAGCAGGCACTAATTATGTGGATGTTGGATCTGGCATTGATCCGTGGTCAACAGGTATTACCAGTGAATTCAGGTACAAAGCTTTTAACTTTTCATTCCTTATAGACGGGAAATTTGGAGCAAAGATATTTTCGGGTACTAATTATTATGGTTACCAGTTTGGTCTTTCAAAGTTAACTCTTCCGGGCAGAGGGCAAATGTTTGGGGCTGATCAAACCGAATTTCCGCAAGACTATTACAATTTAGTAAGTAATGCCAACCCTGCTATTTTTGTTTATGACGCCAGTTTTATAAAATTCAGACAGATCATATTTGGTTATTCCTTCCCGGCCAGCATTTTCAATAATAAAATACAGAGCCTAACATTAAGTTTTGTTGCCAGGAATGTATTTACAATCATGAAGCATACACCAAATATTGACCCTGAGTCTAATTATTCTAACGGCCCACAGGGTATTGAACAAGCTGAAGTGCCTTATACCAGGACATTCGGACTTAATCTAAATGTGAAATTTTAAGATGATTATCGAAAATATATAAACTGCTTAACATGAAATTACAACCTATATATATACTTGCAAGCGCTATTATGATAATGGCTTTTGCATCGTGCAAAAAAGATCTTTTAAAAACAAATACCGACCCCAACGCTGTATCTGTTGATGTATTTGACCCCAATAATATGTTAACCACAACCCAGCTGATGTATACGGGAAGTTCAGATAACGCAATAGAAGTAGAGGAAACTGAAATACAAGGTGCCGGTTGTATGATACAACACTGGGCGTCTACATCGGGTTATTTTTTTGGTGATAAATATATCGGGGCCTCTACATCCGGGGGCTGGGGTTCATTCTTTGATCATGCTTATACTTACCAGGTAAAAAACGTGGTAGATCTTTACACCACCACAACAGGTAAATCTCAATACAAAAACCTGCACCAAATAGCAAGAATAATGAAGGCGATGATATTTGAACGCATCACCGATGTGTATGGTGATGTGCCTTATTTCAAGGCCGGGCTGGCTTATCATCAATCTATCTATTTCCCGCCGTATGATAAGCAACAGGATATTTATACCGATTTGTTAAAAGAAGTATCGCAGGCGACAGATAGCCTGGACGCAAACGCCGATAAGCCTATAGGCGACCTTTTTTACTCGGGGGATGTAGCCAAATGGAAAAGATTCGGAAATACTTTGTTACTGCGCATGGCCATGCGCCTAACCAAAGTGGATCCGACTACCGCACAAACCTATGTAAAAAAAGTGCAGGGCCTCACCATGGCAAGTAATGATGATAATGCCATTGTTGCCCATGGCACGAATGACCCGCTTACCATAAACAGGATTTACCGGGGCATAGGCGAGGATGGTTCAATACAATTATCCGGGCAGATCAGTCAAATCTTTATTAACACTTTGAAAAATAGTAATGACCCCCGCCTGGCTGTGCTATCATACATTTATACGCCGGATTTTGCACCTGGTGACGATCCCTCGGGAGGATCAGCTGCCCCTGCTGATCAGATCGGTTTACCTAATGGTTATGACGGTGGGAATACCATTCATGGCATTATTAACTATCATGGTGATGCTGATAATCCACCTTACCTTGGGAATACCAATTTATATTCGCGCCCAAGCCCCATCATATTTAATGCCACTGCACCCACTCTGGTATTAACCTATGCGGAATCTGAACTGTTATTGGCCGATGCAGCAAAACGCTGGGGCAGTGTTGTGGATGCAACAACACATTATAATAAGGGTGTTTTGGCTGCTATTACAATGCTATCTGCATATGGTGACGCCGGTACAATCAGTGGTGGTGATGCACAAACCTATCTTACTGCCAACCCATATAACGATGCAAATGGTTTGCAATTGATCAATACCCAGTATTGGATAGCCACGTTTTTTAATGAATATGAAGCGTGGTGCAACTGGCGCCGTACGTCGACTACGGCAAACCCAAATGGTTACCCTGCATTACTGCCTGTAACGTACCCTGGCAGTCAATCTCCCGGCGTTATACCAAGAAGAATGTTTTATTCCACCGTTGACAAACAGGTTAATCCGGCTAATTATAATATTGCGGTAGCAAGATTAACAGGTGGTGATAAAATCACCAGCCGTATGTGGTGGGATGCACCTTGATTTGGTGAGTAGTGAGTAAAATATTTCATTTTCACAACTTGTGATAACTTCATAATAGAAATTTCACAACCGCTGACACGTCAGCGGTTGTTTGGTTAAGTTTTACATAGAGAGTATGAATACATTTTCCCTTTATAAACATAGAGCGATTTTTACAACTGTTATATTCAGTTTTGTTTTGCTATTTACCCTGACAACAAAAGCTCAAAAACTAACGTCAGGAGTACAATGGATAAGGCCGGATAGCGAAAGATCATCTCCTGTTTGGGGTATTCATAACGGCATTGTTATTGGCCTTTGGCCGGCTACTATTGAAAAAAGCGGCCCGGGTGCAGATGGCGGTCCGCGTGGATTGCTGCGTATTGGTTACGAGTATATGGGCACCGTTTATTTGATCAATTACATTGCAATAGAACCAGTTGTGAATGGCGATATGGAATTTAGTGAGGTATCCCCATCACGGGTTGATGGTAAGTGGGGAAAGCTTTTGTGGGCGTCTGATTCAGTAAATACCGGTAGCTTTACATCATATGCCGGAACAAGGGGCCTAATCACTCACCCGGATAAATTGCATCCCGAAACAGAACAACTCACCTTGTTTATTTTCATGGAGACATTTATAGATGGTGCTCATCCTTATTTAAAATTAACCATCCGCAGTGATAAACCAGGTGAGTTAGGCATTCAAATATTTAATCATGAAAAAAGCGCAGTTATGGAGCGTTGCGCACTCACTGCTACTATGGGCAATTATTCTAGGTTAAGGTTGTTGTATCTTAAAGATAAGGTGATTGATTCCAGGAGGTTGTTCATTGGTTATAATGATATTGAATTTGCAGAAAAAGACGCTTATCCTTATAGTCAGATGCTTAAAAACAAAAACAAGGAACCAATTGCCATTGCAGAGTCTAACGAGAGTTTTGATGAGTTGGCTTCCTGGCCCCAGCAGCCTACTTATCTATCCAGGTGGGGCTGGCGATACCGTCCCTTTTACAAACTTACTCAATACTGGCGTGTAGATTCAGTTGGTTATGACCCATCCCTACAGGTAAGGGTAAACGGAAGGGCAAAGTACTGGAGCGGTGCAAGTTTGGATAAAAGTAAATATATAGATATACCGGGCGGCACGGCATTTGAAAATTTCGAGTTGAGGGAAAACTACCACAGCGGTCAGCAGTTTTATTTTGGCCTTAGTTTGAAAAGCGCAAAAGAGTTGATTGAAGGATTTTGAAAGAATGGCTTTCAAGATGCCTGAAATTGCATCTACTTATTATTATTGATAAAAAAACAACAAACATTTATATTGTTAGCACACCTTTCAGCGTTTAAACACGTAATGGCTCAGTTACTTATGTTATTGTCCACATCATGCAAACAAAAATATATTTTGATTTTGTGTCATCAACTTAATAATTATGAAAAAAATTTACTCTCCCAAAAGCTTGCTATTTATTTCGCTTTCGTTTTTAGTGATTATGATAGCATCATGTAAAAAAGATAAGCAATCGATACCACCATCGGTTGTTCCTATAGCCACTCCTACACAACTTGGATTATATGAAACCGATTCATCCATTTATAAACTGTTGCTTATAGCTGTTTCGAAGATTGGAAACAAATCTGTAGATTATGGTTTTGTATTTGATACAGGTTCTGGCGGGATGGTAATAGATGCCGACGGTATTTTGCCGGCATCCATGATCAGCAGCTCGGGGTTTACTTTTACCGAAGATTCAACGGTTGTAGATGGCATTACTATTACTAACCAAACATCTATAGTTCAATATGGCGATGATAATGCTACTACGGATAAGGTATATGGCAACCTGGCTTATGCACCGGTAACCATTGGCGATCAGAACGGCAACATTGTTATTAAGCGCCTGCCCTTTTTTATATATTATAAAGCGGTTGATGGAAAAGGAGTTAAGTTCGATGCACATGAATTTGATACTTTTGGTGTATCACAGGAATATGATATTTCTTTTTCAAACAATGCGTTTGTTACAAGTCCCTTTAGCTATTTCGACCCCGGAAATGGCCTTACAAAAGGGTTTAAGATGGCCGCATTAGATACCGTCAATTTTTCGCTTGATGCCACTTACGTTCCCGGAGTGATCACTTTAGGTTTAACCGCCGCTGATCTTTCATCATCATCAGGTTTTACAATGAGCCAGCTCAATTTTGTAGCAGGAGATGGATATGCTCCCCTTATTCCGGCTACCATAACCTATAATAATAAAAGCACTACATCTTATGTTGTGTTTGATACCGGTACAGAGCCGTACAGCTATATAGAAGATAAAAAAGCAGCTAACACCCTGGTACTACTACCTGCAAAAAGCGCTGTAAAAGTTATGACCACAGCAGGATTTAATTATTCATTTACAACCAGTGATACTGAAAATTTAACCAATGTAGAAAACCCCACTACTTCAGGGGCGGATGTTTCTATAATAAGTCTTGAGTTTTTTTTAAATAATGAGTATATGCTGGATTACACCAATCATAAGTTAGGCTTGAAAAACAATTAAGCTATAGGATACTCCAAACAAGAAGGCCCCGCGTAATTTTTATGGGATTTTACAATATATATTGTAGTTAGATCTTTTACCAACGGACTTGGGTATTTTCAAAATCAATAAAAAAAGCCACCTGCCCTAACAGATAGCTCTCTAAAATATATGTTGAACTTTTGCAAAAGTAGCATTAAAGGACTGCCATATCCATATTGCCGGCACTTACCGGCGAGTTTGAATTTTCGGTATAGTTAGCTGCTGTGAAATTGTATTTGTTTACACTGGTAGCAACATCATGGTTTAAACTAAACTCGTTTGCTGAACCGCTCAGATCGGCTTTAGCATGATCTGTTAATTTTACACTTGCACGATAAGCATCTAAATTCAATTTAGCCGATGCATCATTGTGCAGATCAACATTTAATTCGATAGTAGAAAGCTTGCCAAATGATTTTACTTCAGCATTGTCATAAACTGATATAGAACGCAATTCATTCGCTGTTACCCAAACCACTAGTTTTTGTGTTGTATATGATGATATGCGTAAAACACCTTTCTGGTTTTGTACAAGGGCGCTCTCAGCATAGTAACGATTGTAAACTTTTACCTGATCGTTTGCACCATCTGATACATACAGCTCAACGTTTCCATGAACTTCAATTTTGTTGATGGCACTTACATTGGTAAGTACAGTGCTTACTTCATTATTTTTTACAGCTGAATCATTTTTAGTGGCTGCAAAGGTTGTGTTGGCTATTCCTAATACTATTGCTGCGATAGTTACTATGGATAAAATTTTAGTTTTCATATTATTAATATTTTGATTGTCAATTATTTGTATTTTCTTATTTTTAAATACATCCATAAGACGTAGCCAAATAAAAAACGTTACATCAAAATACTGCCTAATAGATGTACGCCATGATTTTCCCGGTGAACACCCAAATTACATCGGTGAAAATATGGGTTGAATAGTTGAGTTTGATCAGGTAGGTGGTAAAATCAGAGAAATGATTACACGTGTAACCCTCTTGGATATCCATTAGAATAAATAAAGTGGAAAAATCCAGTCTAATCAGCGGCTCAGATAATAAGGGCGATCATAAATAATATCTCTCCCCATCAGTTTTTATTTTACCCGCATCAAGCAGCAGCCTAATGGTTTCAATCTTGTCCTTTTCGGTACCGCTTTTAAGTGAAGTGATCAATGCACCTATATTTAAATTATCTACACTTAGCAACTCCACTATCTCACTGGTGATATTATCCGCTGTTTCGGCCAGGTTTTTCTGTCTTTTTTCTTCAAGGCATATATCGCATACGCCGCATTTGTCAACGTCGATTTCATCAAAATAGGCCAGCAACATCTGGCTGCGGCATTTTTCATGCTCGGCATAAGCAAAAACGGCTTCCATTTTTCTGCGATAGGTAGCTTTACGGTCTTCAATATAACGCCTGTTAATGATCAATTCATTATTTTGTAATCGCGGTCTCAGGTAAGTCACCTGCGGCTGATCAGTTTGCTGAAGGTAATTTAATATACCCAGTTCCTGTAGTTGTTTTAATCCCTCAATTACCTGCTGTACACTGAGGTTGCTACGACGGGCGAGGTCGTGCTCCCGGAGGCGTACATAATTCTCAAATGATCCGCCATAGGAACGCAGCAATGTTTTAATGAATGAGTCCCAAGAAGAGTTTTGAATTTGAAAATTATAAAGTTCTTCATTAAAAACTTCGAACCTGAACCGCGATGGCAGAAATACACTTTCATTAAATGACAAATAATCGTCCTGCTCTAAAAATTTTAATGCGTTGATAGTTTTTGTAGGATTGAGTTTAAATCGTGTACAAAATTCGGTAAGGTCAAGATCAAAGCTTACACCTTCACCTGTTCCGTATGCCAATTGATAGTAATTACCCAGGTTGTGATAAATCACCTTAATTTCATCAACGGATGGAAAGTTTGTCAGAAATTTCTTCTCATTCTTAATACGATCTGCATAATTATATAATAACACCGCATAAGCCTTATGCTCGTCGCGCCCGCCCCTACCGGCTTCCTGGTAATAAGCTTCCAGACTTTCAGGCATATCCTTATGGATTACAAAACGGACATCCGGCTTATCAATGCCCATTCCAAAAGCATTGGTTGCTACAATAATTCGTGTGCGATTGGTTTTCCAGCTTTCTTGTTTTAGTGACCGTTGTTCCATCGTTAATCCGGCATGGTAAAAATCAGCTTTAAAACCATTCTCGTTATAAAACTTAGAAATCTCATCAGCCTCCTTTCGGCTGCGTACATAAACAATCCCACTACCTTTAACACCTTTTGCTATGTCAAGTAGTTTGCGCAGTTTATTTTCCTCATTCTGCACTACATAACTAATGTTTTTCCTTTCAAAACTTTGCTGAAAAACATTAAATTGTTTAAATAATAATTTTTGCTGTATGTCGTCCCTCACTTCGGCCGTTGCAGTAGCGGTAAGCGCCATCACAGGAACTTCGGGATGCAATTCGCGCAGATCGGAAATATGCAGGTATGGCGGCCTGAAATCGTATCCCCATTGCGATATACAATGCGCCTCATCAACGGCTATCAAATTAACATTCATGTATTTGATACGTTCGCGTACCAATTCAGAAAGCAAGCGTTCTGGCGAAAGATATAAAAATTTAACAGGCCCGTAAATGCAATTATCCAACGCAATATCCACCTCGCGTTTTCCCATTCCTGAAACGATTGCCATAGCCTCTATACCCCTGGCCTTTAAATTTTCTACCTGATCCTTCATTAAAGCTATCAAAGGAGACACAACGATGCATATCCCTTCTTTTGCTAAAGCTGGTACCTGGAAACAAACTGATTTCCCCCCCCCGGTAGGTAGCAGCGCCAAAGTATCGCGCCCTAATAGTACAGACTGGATGATCTCCTCCTGAAAGGGGCGGAAGCTATCATGGTTCCAATAAGTCTTTAATATCTGCTGAATTGTCATTTAATTTCGGATGCCGAATTTACAATTTCAGATTTAGTAATTGGGTATGAAGATAAATTCAAAATCCTTACAATATTCCTAAATTCGCAACTTCAAACCCGCTAACTGATGAAACAAGTCTTCACCATCCTGATATTTCTGCTATTAGCCGACACCTTGTATGCCCAAAAATGGAACGTCGAAAACCCTCCCGGTCCATCTAAAAAAGTAACCATTACTACAGACGAAGGTACCTGGATGGATCTGGATGTAAGTCCTGACGGTCAGAACATCGTATTTGATTTGCTGGGTGATATCTACACAATCCCGATAAAAGGCGGAAAAGCCACCACGTTAGCCACCGGGAAAGCATGGGAAGTTCAGCCCCGCTACAGCCCGGATGGTAAACAGATCTCCTACACCAGTGATAGGGACGGTGGAGATAACATATGGATAATGAACAGCGACGGAACCAATAAGCACCCTGTCACCAAAGAAAGCTTCAGGCTTTTAAACAATGCTTACTGGACACCTGACGGACAATACCTGGTAGCGCGTAAACACTTTACCGGCACACGCTCGTTAGGTGCAGGCGAAATGTGGCTTTACCATAAAACCGGTGGCGAGGGTATTCAGCTAACAAAACGCAAAAACGACCAACAAGATGCCGGAGAGCCCATGGTATCGCCCGACGGGAAATATATTTACTGGAGCGAGGACGTAACCGCCGGACCGGTTTTTCAATACAATAAAGATCCCAACCAAGGTATCTATGCTATTCAAAGGCTAAACCGCGAAACTGGGCAAATAGAAACGGTTACAGGTGGCGCTGGCGGTGCTTGCCGTCCGCAAATTTCACCTGATGGCAAATTACTGGCCTTTGTAAAACGGGTTAGGCTAAAATCGGTACTTTATTTACAAAACCTGGCAACCGGCGAGGAATGGCCTGTTTATGACGACCTTTCAAAAGACCAGCAGGAAACCTGGGCTATCTTTGGTGTCTACCCTAATTTCAACTGGACACCCGACAGTAAGAGCATCATTTTTTATGCAAAAGGCAAAATATGGAACCTGGAAATCGCCACATTAAATGCTGTACAAATACCTTTTGAGGTCACTTCGCAACAAAACATTACTGAATCGCTTCATTTTCAGCAGAAAGTTTTCCAGGATGAGTTTTCTGTTAAAATGATCAGGCAATTGACTACTTCGCCGGATGGAAAACGGGTAGCATTTAATGCCGCGGGTTATATTTATGTTAAAACACTACCAGATAGTATTCCCCGTCGTATTACAACTACAACTGATTTTGAATATGAACCCAATTTTAGTCCTGATGGTAAATCATTGGTATACATCAACTGGAGCGATGAGTTAAAGGGTTCTATAAACCGCATCGATCTGACCACCCACCAGGTTACACGCCTAACATCTGAAAAGGGACTTTATTACTCACCCAAATTTTCAAACAAAGGAGACAAGATCATTTTCCGTAAAGGCGAAGGGAATGAAGTGTTAGGTTATTCTTTTGGTAAAAATCCCGGCATTTACACAATACCTGCTACAGGTGGCAAACCAAAAATGATTATTGACAATGGTATCTGGCCACAATTTTCAACTGACGATTCAAAAATTTATTATCAAAGCAGCGAGGGTGATAAAAAAACATTCAGAATGATGGATACCACCGGCGCAAATCAGAAAACGCTGTATACTTCAACCTATGCTACTCAGTTTGCACCAAGCCCTGATGGCAAATGGATGGCATTTACCGAGTTGTTTAACTGTTATATTACCCCAATGGTAAATACAGGGAATCCACAGGACCTGTCTGCCTCCAACAAAGCCATACCTTTAAGCAAAGTAACACGGGATGCAGGTACTTATATCCATTGGAGCAAGGATAGCCAAAAGCTAATGTGGACGTTGGGGCCAAAATATTTCAACCGGGATATTCACAATGCATTTCCTTTTGCAGATGGTGCAACAGACAAAACTCCGGCAATAGATACGATTGGTATTGATATGGGATTGAAGCTAAAAACGGACCTTCCGGATGGAAAAATCGCATTTAAAAACGCCCGTATCATTACCATGAAGGGTGATGAAGTGATTGAGAACGGCACCATGATAATTGACAAAAACAAGATAATTGCTATTGGTAAAGAATCTGATATACAAATACCAGCCGATGCCAAAGTTTATGACCTTACCGGAAAAACCATTATGCCGGGCATGGTAGATGTACATGCTCATTTACACCCCAGCCCTGACGGTATTTCGCCCCAGCAGGATTGGAACTATTATGCTAATCTAGCATTTGGCGTAACTACTTCGCATGACCCTTCAACTAATACTGAAATGGTTTTCAGCCAGTCAGAGATGCTGAAAGCAGGGAATATGGTGGGACCAAGAGTTTATTCAACAGGATCGATCTTATATGGGGCTGATGGCGATTTTAAAGTAGCTATCAATAGCATTGACGATGCAAGGTCAAACCTGCGCAGGTTAAAGGCTGTGGGTGCGTTTTCGGTTAAAAGTTACAATCAGCCGCGCCGCGAGCAACGCCAGCAAATAATTGAGGCTGCACGCGAGATGCAAATGGAGGTTGTACCCGAAGGAGGATCAACCTATTTCACCAATATGAATATGATATTAGACGGGCATACAGGTATTGAACATAATATTCCGGTTGTACCTGTTTATAAGGATGTAAAAAGCTTGTGGAATGCCAGCAAATCGGGCTATACCCCTACTCTTATTGTATGCTATGGAGCCCTGTTTGGAGAAAACTACTGGTACGACCGTACTGAGGTTTGGAAAAACGATCATCTTTTAAATTTCACACCGCAATCTATAGTCGACGCACGGTCGCGACGCCGGGTGACGACTGAATATGGCGATTATGGACATATTGAGGTTTCAAAATATGTAAAACAAATTGCTGATGGAGGTACAAAAGTAAACCTGGGTTCGCACGGACAATTGCAAGGGCTTGGCGCACACTGGGAACTATGGATGCTGGCGCAGGGCGGCATGTCTCCGCTTCAGGCTATACGTTGCGCAACCATCAACGGCGCCTCCTATTTAGGTATGGATAAAGAAATAGGCTCACTGGAAACAGGCAAACTTGCCGACCTTATTGTATTAAATGATAACCCGTTAGTTGATATCCGTAACAGCCAAAAGATCAAATATGTGATGGTTAATGGTAGATTGTATGACGCGGACTCTATGAATGAGATAGGTAATCGTGAAAAACCTCGTCTGCGTTTCTGGTGGCAAATGAACCGTGGCGAAATGGTGAATTTACCTATTGGCAACAACGAAACGTGGTTATATACAAGCCAGGATGGTGATTGAGTGATATCAAAACATCGGAAGGCTGCTGTCTGATTTATTTGAAAGGGGAATTGCGAATTTATTTTGCAATTTCATTTCTGTATTTCTTCAGGCTTCAACTACTTTATCAACCAGTTATAAAATTCAGGAAAATCGCTGTTCCATTGTTTTTCGTTGTGTTTGGCGCCTTTTATAATTAATTCAGTAGTGTTTTTTTCACTTATACCATTTGCCTTGATAATAGCAACCATTTTCTCCATATCCGTCACCATGCTTTCACTTTCGGCATCGCCGCAAACAAAGTAAAACCTGGAGTGGCTATTTTTCATTTGTTGCTTAGCATAATTATACAAATCAGGCGCTATCCAAAATGCAGGAGAAAATATGCCTGCATTACCAAATACACCAGGATATTTAAGTGCCGCATACATTGAGATCAGCCCTCCCATTGAACTGCCAACTATAGTAGTATGCCGTGCATCAGTTTCAGTACGATACTGCAGGTCGACAAAAGGTTTTAGTGTTTTTACTAAAAAATCAACATAATCATCTCCCCTGCCTTTTCCGTATTTCGAGTTATATGGATCATATTCTGTTATACGGTATTCGCCACCATGATCAATACCAACAATAATGCACTGATCCTTCATTGGTAGTTTATCAATTATCTCGTCAATTCCCCATTCTCCATAGCCTGATGTATATTCATCAAAAAGATTTTGTCCGTCATGCATATAGATCACAGGGTATTTTTTATTTGATGACTGGTAGTCTGCAGGCAAATATATCCATACTCTTCGCTGCCTGCCAAGCTGAGGAATATCAAATTTTTCGTTAATAATATGAACGTTTGCACTGGCCGTATGCTTCTTCTCTTCCGGCTTAAAATTATCCTGCCAGCCCGCAACATCCATAATTATAGTTGTATCGTGTAAAATGGTAATGTTTCGGTTGTCTATCGCTTTTCCAACAGCATTACACTCAACAGTTTGCCAGCTTCCCTTTGTTATTTTAAAGTTGTAAACACCTTTATGTAAAACCTTTAAAATCTGATAATATCCGGCACTGTTTTGCAGTAGTTCAGAGGCATTGTCTCCGGAGTTCCAATTGTTAAAATCACCGGCTAAAAACAGGTGTAATGCAACACCATTTGGGGGCGGAATTTTGCCTGTTTTAAACGTCACTTTTATCTGTCCAAATGACAAAAAAATTTGGCTAAAAAGTAAAAACGCGCAGAAAATTATTTTTTTTCTCATTTTAAATTGTCCAACTAACAGTTATTTTTCCGGGAACGTTCCCGGAAACTGTTTCATTAAAGTAAAATTATCAAATGTGTAATTTTGACACTTCAATCAGGACAAAACCATCACTATTCATAAAATTTGCCACAAAAATTGAATTTTTATCAGAATAAATATGACCCCCAAATATTTCTTTAAAGTTAAAAAACCTTGAATTAAATGCCTGAAAATTATCTTTTATATAAAATTTGGAATTATTACTTCTTAGTGTAAATTAGTCACACGCTGATTAAGCAAAGTTAACAAACCAATTTACAACCGGCGCAAAACGCCATTTTTATTCACACACAAAAAAAAAGTATGAGAAAAAATTACTCAAAAAAGTACATGCTTCTTTGTGCATTTCTGATGATGTCTGTTATGGCATTTGCACAAACAGGAAGTATTAAAGGTAAGGTGGTTGATGAGACCAACCAACCCCTTCCCGGCGCATCCGTTAGTATTAACGGCACCACGCTTGGTTCAGTTACAGATGCACACGGTAATTATGCCATTACTGGTGTAAACTCCGGCAATTACACTGTATCTGCAAAATTTGTAGGCTATATTGCCACTAAGAAAACCGTAACCGTAAGCAATTCCGTACTTATTGTTGATTTTGGCTTGCAGCCCGAAAATACAAACTTAAACGAAGTGGTAGTAATTGGTTATGGTACCCAGCGGAAAAAAGATTTGACCGGTTCGGTTGTATCTGTTACCGCCAAAGATTTTAATCAGGGGCCCATAACGACGCCAGAGGCTTTGATCACAGGTAAAGTTGCCGGTGTTGAGATCACTTCAAATGGTGGAGCACCTGGATCAGGTAGCACTATACGTATTCAAGGCGGTGCTTCTTTAGATTTGAATACATCAAATGATCCACTGATAGTAATTGATGGTGTGCCAATTAGCAATGATGCTATTTCTGGAGTAGCTAATCCTTTGAGCACTATCAATCCAAATGACATTGAATCATTTAACATTTTGAAAGATGCATCAGCAACCGCCATTTACGGTTCGCGCGCATCAAACGGAGTTATTATTATCACTACTAAAAAAGGCAAGGGAGATAGTAAGTTAAGTGTTAATTTCAATTCCTTAAATTCATTATCCAAAGTCACAAAAGAGGTTAATGTATTAAGCGCTGCCCAATTCAGAGCCGCTGCACTTAGCCCGGTAGCAGGCTTAACCACAGCACAACAAAATGAATTAGGTAACGCCAATACCAACTGGCAAAATGAGATATATCGCCAGGCATACACAACTGACAATAATATTAGTTTTACCGGCGGTGTAAAAGGCCTCCCCTATCGCTTATCTATCGGTTACCATGATGAAGATGGTATTTTGAAGACTGATAATTTAAAAAGAACGACGATTGCCTTAAATATCAATCATGATTTCTTACATAATAGCTTAAAACTCGATTTCAATATTAAAGGTTCTTATAGCGATAGTCATTTTGCTAATCAAAATGCAATTGGAGCGGCAGTATTATTCGATCCAACCCAACCTGTTTATTCAGGCAATAAGCTATATGGTGGTTATTTCGAATATACAAATGGCGCTACTCCAAACACATTGGCTCCAAGAAACCCTTTGGGCTTACTTGAAGAACAAGATGGAAGAGGTACGGTAAAAAGAGGTTTGGGAGACTTAAGCCTTACCTACACATTCCCATTCTTAAAGGAATTACAAGCTAATGCCACATTTGGCGGTGATGTGTCAGACGGACAAGGGCATACCTTTATCCCTGCAACAGCGGCTTTAGATTTTCCACAAAAAGGATCTTATAGTCAATACTTTAATGAAAACTACACTTATACTACAGACTATTATTTAAAATATTCTAAAGATTTCAAGGACATTAAAAGTCACTTTGATGCACAAGCCGGCTATTCTTATCAATATTTTAATGAATATTTTAGAGGGGAACAAACTTATGCTGCAGATAGGGTTACTCCTATTAATGGACCGACAATACCAGGATACGGTCAATATTATATAGAATCCCCTTTTGGACGAATAAACTATAACTATGATGAAAAATATCTCTTAACCGCCACTATGCGTGATGACCGTTCATCTCGTTTCGGACCTGATCATCGTAATGGTTATTTTCCGTCAGTAGCAGTAGCGTGGCGCATAAAACAAGAAGATTTTCTAAAAAGCGTTGATTTCCTTTCAGACTTAAAACTAAGGGCAAGTTATGGTATTACCGGTCAACAAGGAATAACAGTAACTAATAACAATAACAAATATTTCCCGTATCTAGCTGTTTACGAGCCTGGTAATACAGGGGCAGGCTATCAGTTCGGCAGTGCTTATACTACAACTTTGCGGTCTGATGCTTATAACTCCAATCTTAAATGGGAACAAACCGCGACAACTAATATTGGTT
>JAQBOK010000235.1 GCA_028288085.1 Mucilaginibacter sp. | reverse complement strand
ATTTTTGATAACCAGATCAAAACTTAAATATTGGCCATATCGATCTTTCTCAATTAAAGGGATCGCCGGGAAAACATTAACAAAGATGATTTTCTTTGTTGTGTCAGATTTTGCCGGAAAGCTTATTGCGGCATTAGCATTCATGTTGAACAGTGATAGCAGTACAAAGAAAATGAAGATCATTTTACGCATATACAATTAACTTTAAAACGTCCGAAATATCCATCCCGTCTCCTATCACTCTTTATGCGATTAAACACCCTAAAAGCAGTACATCATCCACAAAATGTTTGGATACTTGTGTCATTTGGAGTACATTTAGAATCGAGCAAAAAGCCTGGTATGAAAAATATCAGACTTTTTGTTTACAGTGTCTTGATAACACTACCAAGCTAAACCGTAAAATGTTATCACTCACGTTTCTGGGCAAAAAGCCAGTTCCATAAACCCGGCGTTTCGCTAACCTTGTCCCAAATGTTGTGCGCTTCCTCCGGGTACTCCGTATATTCCGGATG
Organism: Mucilaginibacter sp.; assembly: GCA_028288085.1. Lineage (GTDB taxonomy): Bacteria > Bacteroidota > Bacteroidia > Sphingobacteriales > Sphingobacteriaceae > Mucilaginibacter. Next base: position 39,405 of record JAQBOK010000235.1, on the reverse strand, counting down.
CCCACCTGCTTTTTTTATCGCGGCAATCATATCCCGGGAACCACTGACAGGAACGTTCCTGTCTTTCGCGCCATGGAAAGCCCAAATGGGTATATTAACAATTTTCGACGCAAGTTTAGGATCGCCTCCCCCGGAAACCGGCATTGCAGCGGCAAACATATCAGGGCGGGTACAAATAAATTGCCAGGTTCCATACGCGCCTCGTGATACTCCTGTTACGTAACGTCTTTTTACATCTATTCCCGGCTCAGCCAGCGCGCTAATGGTTTCATAAACCAGCGAATCCAGCGAAGGAACCCCGGGAATACCGCCCCAGCCTTCACCTTCCGGGCAATAGGGTACAAAAATAAATGCAGGGTATGTACTTCTGCAGATACCAGTTGACAGTAACTCGGCGGCCCCTGCCTCATAACCACCATAAGGCAGGCACACAACTAACGGATACTTCTTTTGCTGATCATAACCCTGCGGCTTAATTAAAAGATAATGCAGGCTGTCTCCTTCCCTGTCCACAAAGGTTCTGGCTCCTCCGGCTAACTTAACCAATTGCTGCGCCTGTTCAGCATTATTTTTTCGCCAAAATAATTGCGTATAACTTTGGTTTACTAATAATGTTCCTATTGCTATCGTAAAGACAAAAGCGATTACCGCAGCTAAACCAAGTATACTCTCTAAAGGTCTCTGCCTGGGGACATTCGCATTTTTGGTCTTTAATGTCCTGATCTCACCCAGGAAATTCAAAATAAACAGCAGATTAACCACGCACCAGGCCATCGGGCTCCATTGCACAAGTTTTCCCAGTATGCTATTAATGCGCACATCTTTAGGATACAAGTGTCCAATAATTGCCGAAACTAAAACGAGGCCAGTCACCAACCCGCAAATTCCTACCAGTTTTAACCAGTATCTTTTTCTTGTATTTGAAAATATAAGGCTTGCAGAATATAAAATAACAGCACATAAGTCAAGAACGAGTGCGGGCATATAATAACTTCTTAATCCGCCTGACGATAAGATAGTATAAAACACAGTGATATAACCAAGGTTTGCCATAACGGCAATTATTCCTGTAAAAAAAACAAACCGGTAGTTATGATGATAATAATACTTCAACAGTAATATTGATCCTATAAAAGCAGTGATATTCAACACTGAAAACCACGCGACATAGGAGTCGAGCTTATAAATTTCTGCCCCAACCTGTAAATTGATTATGCTGTTCCATATGCCCGAGGCCGCTGTTAGCCCCAAAAAAGCAATTAAAAAAATGTACAGGTTTTTACTCATCTCTATGTTGGTTACCTTATTTATTTGTCTTTCAAGCTCAACCACGTATTGCTTGCAGGGTTGTTTACCCTTATTAAAGTTGACTTGTTATATATAGGCAATTTATAAATATTAAACGATTGGATAAACTTCCGCTGCCTTTTTTCAAAAAGCTTAATTCTATGCAAATAGCTCCGATAAAAGCCTAATATCTTCCGAAAAGTGATCAGAAAGTTGTAACCTTTGAAGTACAAAAGCTGATCTTGCGGTCGCGTTTGTTGTTTTATACGTCAATTGTTCATTTACTCTTTGAACGCAAAAGTTTTTTTTGGAGGGGATACGGAAATCTGATAAATAAAATCCTTTATATTACTTTTCATTGGTGTGCTTATCCATACACAGATTATTAATTTATATTTGCGATATTTTGTATTACCTCCTCTAATGAAAAAAACTTCTGTTTCAAAAAACACCATTGTACGAATAAAAGATATAGCCATAAAAGCCAATGTTTCTACCGGAACAGTTGACAGGGTGATACACAATCGTGGCAGAGTGGCCGAAGATGTAAAAGCCCGGGTTTTAAAAATTGTTAAAGAACTCAATTACGAACCTAATTTAATGGCACGTATGCTGGGTTCCAAAAAGCAATATCATCTTGCTGCCCTGTTGCCTGACCATAGCTATGATGCATTTTGGCTGGCCCCCAAATTAGGTATTGAAAAAGCCGAACAGGATTTAAAACAATATGGTGTTGCAGTAGAGCAATTTGTTTTTGATCCACAAAGTGTAGATGCTTATATCGCTAAGGCGGCTGAGATCACTCAAAAGAAACCCGATGGCATTTTATTATCCCCCATATATTATAAAGAAACGCTTCCCTTTTTTGAAAAATGGCGCGAAGAAAAAATACCTTTCGTGCTATTTAATACACAAATAGCAGATTATGATCCGTTGAGTTACATTGGACAAGACTCTTACCAAAGCGGCATGGTAGCAGGTAAACTGGTTCATTACGGACAGCCAAACCCATGTTCAATATTAATTGCACATATTGACGAAGAAATAAGTAATGCGCAGCACCTTGTTAAAAAGGAACAGGGTTTCAGAAACTATTTTACTCAAAACAACCTTGACCATCAATATAATATTTTACGTGTCGAATTAAAAAGATCGAGCCAATCGGGTTTTATTAAAAAACTTGATGAGGTAATAGAAAAAACATTAGACCTTAAGCAAATATTTGTTACTACATCGCAGGCTTATGATGTGGCCAAATACTTGGAACAACGCCATATTAATAATATTAAACTAATTGGGTATGACCTTATACCCCCAAACCTGCATTATCTTAACAAAGGCAATATCAGCTTCCTGATCAATCAAAACCCGAAAGGGCAAGGTTACTGGGGTATTTATCATTTGGCAGAGCACCTGGTATTTAAAAAAGAAGTGCCAATTCTTAAATATCTCCCCCTTGACATTGTCACTAATGAAAATCTGAATTACTTTCTTGACGAAACGGATACTTTTTTTAAAAACATCTAATAAAAAATTATTGATAACTCAAATATTTGCACTTATCAATATAAATTATAGATTTGTGTCCGGCCACGCAATGCGTTTTTATTAACACCATCAAGTATTCAGTTAATGCAGCATTTTAAAACGTCTTACTTTCCTGAAGTTTTAATAAATGCCAACTTAACACAATTATCCTGCTTGCTTAGTAACGAGGAACAGCATAAAATCAATAACCTGCTTTGGAGTAATGACGGATATAAGCCTGACGTTTTTTTCTCAATGGCCTATACTAATAATAGTATTCTTTTGAAGTATTCGGTAAGGGAAGAATATTTGAGTGCCATCTATAGAAATATTAACGATCCGGTTTATAAGGATAGCTGTGTGGAATTATTTATTGCCTTTGGTAATGAGGATAATTATTATAATCTTGAATTTAATTGCCTGGGTACGGCATTAGTTGGATATGGCAGTAAAAAAAATGATCGTATTAATATAGACAGAAGTATTATACAAGGAATAAAGAGTTATAGCTATATTAAAACATCGGATGCTGATGAAAAAGCGTTGATCAACTGGGAACTTACCCTTAATATTCCTTTTTCTGTATTTAAATATAACAGTATATCATCCCTAACCGGAAGCGTGTGCCGGGTTAATTTTTACAAATGCGGTGATGATTTACCAATTCCGCATTTTTTAAGCTGGAATAACATAATTAACCCGCATCCTGATTTTCACCAGCCTGAGTTTTTTGGACAGGTAAGCTTTGTATGATCATTACATAATAAACCTACTTAAAATGGAGATAACCACGAATGTTGCAGCAAAAAATGAGAAGACAGTAATTAGTCCTATTGCTATAATAGGGGCCTTGTTTTTCATATTTGGTTTTGTTACCTGGATGAACGGCGTGTTAATCCCCTATTTGAAGATAGCCTGCCAGCTAAATAATTTTGAAGCCTATTTTGTAACATTTGCATTTTATATTGCATACCTGCTTATGGCGGTACCCGCTGCCTGGGTACTCAAAAAATTCGGTTTTAAAAATGGAATGGCTATTGGATTGCTAATCATAGCAACAGGCGCTATGATTTTTATACCTGCGGCAATAACACGTACCTACCTGTTTTTTCTGACAGGTTTATTTGTACAGGGCACTGGCCTCGCAGTGCTACAAACTGCCTCAAATCCTTATATTACTATATTAGGTCCGGCAGAAAGTGCTGCAAAACGCATCAGCATAATGGGTATCTGTAACAAAATTGCAGGTGCTGTGGCTCCAATAGTTTTAGGCGCCATTGCTTTAAAGAACATCGACCAGTTAACGGCAAGGCTAAGCACTATGAGCCTGATACAAAAAAATCTGGAGTTAAATATGCTGGCTACCCGTGTTATATTCCCTTATAGCATTATTGTTGTTGTGCTGGTTTTATTGGCGGTATTAATTTACTTCTCTTCGCTGCCCGAGATTGATACAGATCGGGAGGATGATACAATTATGCTTGCAAACACAGGCAAAAGCAGTATTTTTCATTTCTCACATTTAATATTAGGCGTTATCACGCTGTTTTTATATGTCGGCGCCGAGGTTTTAGCAGGCGATTCGATTATTAGCTATGGAGCTTCGCAGCATATACCGTTATCAACGGCTAAATTTTTCACTACCTGCACCCTTATATCAATGATCATAGGCTATATTATTGGTATCGTATGTATCCCAAAATACCTCGAGCAACAAAAAGCTCTTGTGATATCGGCCGTTTTAGGTGTAATCCTGGCTACTCTTGCCTTAATAACTCACGGTTACACTTCTGTTCTGTGCATTGCGCTTTTGGGATTGGCTAATTCATTAATGTGGCCCGCTATATGGCCCCTTGCTTTATCAGGCTTAGGAAGATTTACCAAAATTGGATCGTCCCTATTGGTAATGGGCATTGCCGGGGGCGCATTGATCCCCCTGTTGTATGGCAGGCTGGTGGATGTATTTTCGGCACACCAGGCTTATTTGATTTTGATACCTATTTATTTATTTATCTTATACTTCTCTATTTCGGGCTACAAAAAAGGTAAATAATTTCGCCATAAATGCGGAGCACCCACTAATAATAGGTCTAAAGAAAAAATCAGCGATTAATTTCATTAAAATAAGGCGATATCTATTGCTTCAATAAGTTTTCATCTAAATTCTACCCATTTGATGAAAAAACATGTCAACATTTCGGTAAATCTTCATTTTGTAGTTAAATATCCACAATCACGTCAATTATTTAAGACCAATTCAAAATTCAAGTCATTTTGATAGTACTTTTTTCAAAAAAATGTACTATAATTTAAAATAATGGTAAATCTTATTCATTTTTTAAAATTATTTTTAATAATGTGTACGGACACGCAAATAAATTTTATATATTTGATTTAATGATTTAAAGCACTATAAATAAAACAAGTGAGTAGATATAGCAATTTAAAATTCTGCGTATCCGAACACATTCAATTTATAATTCCTTTATCCATAAAGTTAGAGGGTGTATTCTGACTGATTTTAAAATAAACATTCCAACGCTAAAACTATATGAACTTATCTATTAACAATCCATTAAAAATCAAACTATGTTTAATTTGAAAAAATTCCTACTCTTTCTTTTCTTCGTAGTCAGCTGTTGTAACCTGTATGCTCAAACCAGAGTATTAAAAGGAAAGGTTACATCCTCAAAAGATGGCTCTCCCCTGCCGGGCGTGGTTATTTCAATTAAAGGCACAAATAAAGGTGCTGCTTCCGGCCCCGACGGTTTATTCACAATCACTCTTCCCCCTGGTGTGGTTATAATTGAAACCCGCTCAATGGGCTACATTCCCAAAGATGTAAGTATCAGCAGCGATCAGATCAAAATTAATATCGGGCTTGATGAGGATAACAAACAATTGGGCGAAGTTGTAGTAACCGGTTATTCAAACAAAAAGAAAAGCGAACTCACAAGTGCTATTACTGTAGTCTCGGCCGATAAGCTGAAAGATGTAACTTCAAACGATGTGGGAGCAATGCTGCAGGGCAAAGTGGCCGGTTTGCAGGTTGTTAATTCGTCGGGCGCACCCGGGAGTTCATCCGAGATTAGGTTAAGAGGTGTCTCCTCTGTAAATGCAACGCAAAGTCCGCTTTTTGTGGTCGACGGCATTATCGGAGGTAATTATGACCCCAATGATGTTGAAAGCATTACCGTATTGAAAGATGCCGGCGCTACAGCTATTTATGGCTCGCAGGCCAATGGCGGAGTAATTATTGTAACAACAAAAAAAGCAAAGGATCAGCAAACACATTATGAATTTAAAACGGCTACTGGTTTCAGGGATGCTGATTTCGGATCAATGCAAATGATGAATAGCAGTGAACTATATGAAAATCAAAAGCAACTGTATCGCGATTATATACCCGGAGCAACCGATAACTCTTATGTTATTGATCTGTTTAAATTCCAATCAGAACGTCCGCTATCCATACTTAATACCAATACTAATTGGTTAACCACATTATTCAGGCCTGCACCAGTACAGAATTACTATTTTTCAGCCACAGGTAAAACCGCTAAAAATGACTATTATTTTGGTTTAAGTTATTACGATGAAGGAGGAACCTTTGTTAATACCGATTACAAACGGGTTAACTTAAGAGCCAATTCCACCTATCACTTTACCGATAAAATAACGCTTACCAACAACATAAACATCAGCGGTACACAAGGTAAAAGTTATGATTACAATGATATTTATTATGCTTACCTGAATTTACCATGGGATAACCCTTATGATGCCAACCATAATCCTATTTATGTTGATGGCAATTCAACTTTTAAATGGTGGTCGAGGGATAAAACCAATCCCCTGAACACTATTGAAAACTCAAATCACCCTTTCAAGAATTTTGATGTTAACTACGACCTTGGACTTAATTTGCCAATTACCAGTTGGCTATCATTTAACAGCTCCAACAGATTGTCTGCAGCGTACTCAACAGGTACCACATTTTACAGCCCGCTCGCGGAAGGCCAATATCATGGAACAGGTTACATAAATGAACAGGACGTTTTTAATTACGGAGGTTTATCAAATGATCTTTTTAAATTTGATTTCCAGTTTGGCGATCATTCCATTAGCGGCATAGCGGGTATGGCTTTTGAAGGAGGTACCACACAATACACCGGAGCCTCGGGAAAGGGCCTGCCCGTGGGTTTAAATGTGTTGGATGTTGTTGCTAACAGCCAGACAGTAAATGGGTACCCTGATAGCCCATCAATATTATCCTACTTGTCACAGGTAAACTATAGTTATAAAAACCGTTACTTTTTAAGCGGTTCTTACAGAATTGATGGATCATCAGCTTTCCCTCCGGGTAATAAGTATGCATCGTTTCCATCAATATCGGGTGCATGGCTGGCCAGTAACGAAGATTTTTTAAAGGACAATCATACCATTGATAATTTAAAGCTGCGCTTAAGCTATGGTATAACAGGTACTCAGGATATAGGCGCCGGCAGGTATTTAGGTTTATATTCGCTTTCAACCCAATATAATTCAGCGGTGGGTGCAACACCATCCCAATTAGAAAACCCTAAACTAACATGGGAAAGTAAGTATCAAACAGATCTGGGTTTTGATATAGGCCTATTTAAACGCATAAATATAACAGTTGATGTTTATCATAACGTAACTAAAAACCTGCTTTTACAGGTTGCCCAGCCATTATCTGTTGGATTTGAAACGAAATGGGAAAATACAGGCCAGGTACTTAACAATGGTTTGGAACTTGCTATCAGCAGTACAAATATCCGCAGCAAGGATTTCCAGTGGATAACAGATTTTAATATCAACTTTAATAACAATAAACTGCAAAGTTTCCCCGCAACTGTTATTTCAACCGGTGAAGATGCAGTTTCGCAGATCTACAGGAATGGCGGAGATCTTTATGAATTTTACATGCCAAAATGGGCAGGTGTAAATGTACAGACAGGAGCTCCGCAATGGGAAGTTTTAAGCAAAGATGCCAAAGGAAATGTGGTGCGCTCAGTTACTTCTGATTATGCATCAGCCACATTTGAAGAGCAGGGTTCGGCGCTACCGAAATTTCAGGGAGGCTTTAATAACGAATTTAAATACAAAAATGTATTTCTGAGAATAAATGCTTACTATCTCTACGGTAATAAGGTATATAGCGCCAATCTTACTGAAGTAATGAATGACGGGCATGAGCCATACCTTAACCAGATAGTTGCACCAAAAGGAACCGTAGTATGGACAAAACCTGGTGATATTGCAACTGATCCAAGTCCGCAAAATGCAGCAAACTCTACAGATCCATCTTCAAGATATCTTAAAAATGGTAGCTACATTAATATTAGAAATATAACACTTGGCTATTCGCTTCCTAAAACGTTTATAAAAAGATTAAAGCTGGAAAGTGTTGATCTCTCATTAAGCGCTGATAATGTATACACCTTTACACGATACATTGGCCAGGACCCGCAGACTACTATTACACAGGCCAGTTTTGTGACACCAGGGGTAGCCGATTTTAAATATCCCAACAACCGTCAGTATTTATTTAATATAAATGTTAAATTTTAAAGATTCAGGTGATGAAAAATAAATTTACAATCGCTGCAGCATTATCAATGCTCGCACTCATATATACAGGCTGTAAGCTTGAAGATAATCCCACAAATGCAGTAACCACAGCATCGTTAAATACAACCTCAGACGGTTTACTGAACGCGGTTAACGGGGCTTATGCCTTATTTAAAGATCATGGTTCATTTGAAGGCACAACAGATCTTAATAACATGTATCTGCGTCACTATTACCAATTGTCTGATTTTGCTTCGGATGATGTTGTATGCGGACAGGTTACTACAGATCCTTTATTCCTTTCTTTCTCCCTGGCCCACTCCCCTACACAGGGTAATACAAGCTTTTTTTGGTATATATCCTATAAGATTATTAGTGATGCCAATACCGTAATTGAACAGGGTGAAAAACAAAGTAATCCAAGCGCTGCTACCAAACAGCTTATTGGCGAATGCTATTTCCTGCGCGCGTTCTGTCACTTTAATCTTGTGCGTTTATTTGCACAGCCTTATAGCATTAATCCAACTGCTCCGGGTATCATAATCAGAACATCAACTACTGATAATGCGCAAAAGGCCAGGTCATCGGTCAAAGATGTTTATACGCAGATAATTGCTGATGCTACTAAAGGTGCTACATTGATGAATGCTCCCCGCGGCGTCCAGTATGCAACAAAAGAAGCAGCAGAGGCATTACTTTCAAGGGTGGCGTTATACCAGGAAGACAATCAGAATGCCATTGCCTATGCAAATCAGGTGATCAGTTCAGGTAAGTTTACAGAATCAAGTGCCTCGGCATTTCCATCGATGTTTGCCAATGCGCCCGGAAATCCTGAAACCATATTCTGTGTTGCGTTTACAACGCTTGACGATTATGGCAAGGAAGGATCTATCGCTTCACAATATTACTCAAATGGCAACTCAGGTTGGGGTGAAGAATATGCTTCGCAGCCCCTGCGTAATCTTTATGCACAACATCCTGAAGATGTGCGTACCTCATACATCGTTCCTCTTAAAGATTCTACCGGCACCATTCAAACAAAGAACGGTATCCAGATTTATTATGTGACTAAATTTTCTTTCCAGGGCGGCAGTCCTACTTTAAGTTCGCCAATAATGTTTCGCCTTTCTGAAATGTATCTGAACAAAGCAGAAGCTGAAGCTAAACTTGGCCAAACAGGTGCGGCTCTTGGCGATGTGGATATAATAAGAAAGAACCGTGGCTTACAGGGCTCACTGTATAACGGCATAGTTCCTGCCGGTTCAACTGCTTTAAGTGTTGTTTTACAGGAACGACGTTTGGAGCTTGCCTTTGAAGGTCATCGTACTTATGATGTGTATCGTAATAAACTAAATATGAACCGGACCTATTGGGGATATCATTTACCTGGATTAAAGGAAAGCGATATTGACCTGAACACCGATCCGGCTAATTATGATGGCATGATAATACCTTATAATAGCACTAAAATTATTTATTATATCCCTGAAGGCGAAATATTATCAAATACGTTAGCAACTCAGAATCCATAATTCATCATTAATAATCAAAGCGCTTCTAAAACAAATGATATGAAAAAATTCAATTATATAAAAGGCAGTCTTTTGCTTATGATGAGTGTACTTACATTATACTCATGTAAAAAAAATGATAATGTTGTTGTAAAAGACGTTGTTTTTACGGTTAACGTAAACAGCTATGACGTTACTTTTACCAATACCACAACAGACTCGAAATCATTCAAATGGGAATTCGGTGATGGTACCACCTCAACTGAGCAAAGCCCATCCCATACTTACACAAGTAAAGGCAAGTTTGTGGCAACTTTAAGTGCTGTGTTAACCAATGGCAAAACCATCAGTGGTTCAACAATTATCAATGTATCAAAAAGTTCGCCGATAAAACTTAACGACAATACCCTTGCCGACTGGGATACGATATCTAACGTAATTGTTTCTACATCAAAGGGTGGCATCGTACAAAAAGCCAAGTTTGATTATGACAGTCAGAATGTTTATATCTACATGGAAATAAAAACTACTGTAGCAGCAGGAAATATTTTTGACTTCTATCTTGATACTGATAATAGCTCTGCAACGGGGTTATTAACAAGCGATATTCCTGGCGGCGGGTATGATTATCTACTGGAAGGCCCATTACTTTCACAAGCGGGTGGATTAGTGCAGTATCAGCACACAGGCGGCCAGAATGCTTTTAGTTTCAACCCATTGGATATTCCTGAATATTATAAGCTGGGGACAATTACCGAAACAAATGGAGTATTAAAATTTGAAATGGCATTGGTACGAGGTAAAATAGGTGGATTGACAGGTAAAGCGTTAACTTTTGGAATTATAGTGAGCGATGCAAACTATAATCCGCTTGGATCAATGCCCGATGCCGGTTTATCTGCCATAACATTGAATATCAGCCAATAAGTACTGCTTGTAAATTTTAAATAACCAATATGGACGATATAATCTCAAAATCATCGACCAGGCTCGTATCGCTTGATGTTATGCGTGGCCTGATCATGATTTTGCTTGCCGGCGAAAGCTGTTTGTTGTACGAGTCTTTAAGAAATTTGCATACCGGTGGTTTTGCAGATAGTTTAATTGATGAATTTTTCCACCATCCATGGCATGGGCTACACTTTTGGGATTTAGTGCAACCTGCCTTTATGCTGATGGCAGGAGCGGCGATGTACATATCTTATCAATCAAAAGTTCAGAAAGGAATAACCTGGTCACAAAACTTCAGGCACATCGCTATAAGATCGTTAAAACTATTTTTGTTAGGCACAGGCCTTCATTGTATTTATGCAGGCAAAATGGTTTGGGAGCTTTGGAATGTGCTTACGCAACTATCGTTTACTACCATTATCGCTTACGTTATCATAAATCGCTCATTCTGGTTCCAGATGGGGATTTCCGTATTGCTTTTGGTAATTACCGAAGTACTGTACCGCAGTATACTAATACCGGGTTTTGATCAGCCGTTTGTTGAATTCCATAACTTCGGCGCATACTTTGATACGGTTATTATGGGCAAAATAAACACCGATGGCTGGGTAGCTATTAATATAATACCAACCGCGGCACACACCATTTGGGGGGTATTGGCAGGCAAGCTTTTAATTTCAAAATTATCTGCTAATAAAAAGATATTATACCTGGTTATAGCAGGTGTAATAGGTTTATTGCTCGGTTTCGGTTTAGATGCCGCAAACATTACTCCTATCATAAAAAGGATAGGTACCAGTTCATTCGCATTGGTATCAGGCGGATGGGTATTGCTCATAATGGCATTTTTGTATTGGCTGGTTGATGTTAAACAAATAAATAAATATGCATGGATATGTACAGTAGTGGGCATGAATGCCATATTTATCTATATTTTTTTTGAGACTGTCGGTAGTCAATGGTTTAACGGCGCTACCAGGATATTTACATATGGGGCGTTTAACTTTCTCCATATTCACAACAAAACCGTTCCTGTTTTTTCGGCATTATTTACGTTGTTCTTAGAATGGCTGTTATGTTATTGGTTAAGTAAACATAAAGTCTCTATCAAAATATAAATCGCATTAAATCTCAGACAGATATCATTAATATGAAAAGATATTCAATTATCCTTGTTTCATTATGCTTTATGGCCTGCAGTAAGAAAGAAATGCTTCTAAATGGCACCACTCATGCACCAGCCACTGTAAGTTATACAGAAAGTACGGACGATATTGTTAATCCTGAACGGGGATTTTTTCAATATGCAGAGATACGTGCGTCCAACTATGTCCCGCTTGATAAAGATGTGCTTATCAGCTATAGGAGCAGTCAAAAGATCAATGGGGCTATTTATTCAATATCTTCCAGTTTAGTTTATGTGGAGTATGTATTGGATAGCTTTGTTACATCGCCAATATCATCTGCATTTTTGAGCAATTTTGATCAGGATTGTGCTACTGCCAGGGCCGCAGGTGTAAAACTTATACCACGTTTTATTTATACTAATACCACACATAGCGGTAGTTGTCCCGGGCTGTCAATTTGCCCCCCCTATGGCGATGCAACAAAAGCAGTAATATTAAATCACATTAGTCAGTTAAAACCATACCTGCAAAAAAACGAAGACGTAATTGCATGTATGCAGCTCGGCTTTATTGGTATATGGGGCGAGAATTATTTTTCGGATCATTTCGGTGATGCTTCTACCCAGGGTAAATTACTGGATAATAATTGGCAGGATAGAATAGATATACTTAAAGCTTTACTGGCGGCTTTACCTGCAGACAGAATGATCCAGGTGCGTATCCCGCAGTTAAAAGAACGGTATGTTTACGGAATATCTGCAAATGCAATATCACCCGCACTTACAGAGGCTGAGGCATTTACCGGCACAGATAAATCAAGAATCGCATTTCATAACGATTGCTTTTTATCGAGCACCAATGATGAGGGCACTTACACCGATTACGGTAATTCAGGCACACCTGAAAAGGATGCCACAACAGCCTTACGTAATTTTGAAATGGCCGACAGTAAGTACACGGCAGTAGGTGGCGAAACCTGTGACAACTCTTACAGTCCGCAAAATGATTGCGGGCCAGCAGGGATGGCCCAGCAGGAATTTGCTAACTTTCATTACAGTTTTTTAAATGCCAGTTATAACGTTGATGTGAACGATGATTGGGTTACAGGCGGTTGCATGGATGAGATAAAACAGAAAATGGGTTACCGTTTTGTGTTACGTAACGCCACGATACCTGTTTCGGCCAGCAAAAGTGGCAGTATCAGCCTATCCTTAAATGTCGACAATATTGGTTACGCCTCTCCTTTTAACGCTAGGCCGGTGCAACTGATATTAAAGAACAAATCTACAGGCAAAGTAACTGCCATCAGCTTTAATACTGATATCCGCAGATGGTACACCGGAAGCATTAAACTGGAAGATAAATTATCACTGCCAGCCGGGATGGACGCAGGTACTTATGATGTGATGCTTAGTATGCCCGATGCCGCTGCAAGCATTACAAACAGGCCCGAATACAGTATAAGGCTGGCAAATAATGATCTGTGGGATAGCACAACAGGTTATAATAAACTTAATGCTGCAATAGAACTAAAATAAATAATATAAAATGAAAGCTTTAAAGCAAGGGGAAATATTGGTTACGGGAGGAACGGGATATATAGGATCGCATACCGTTGTGGAGCTTCAGAATAACGGATATGAAGTTATTATTTTGGATAACTTATCGAACTCAAACATTAAAGTTGTTGACCAGATAAAAAGCATTACAGGCATAGCTCCTGGTTTTGTTAAACTAGACCTGCGTGATAAAACGGAATTATTCCATTTTATAAAATCAAACCCTGACCTAACCGGGGTTATTCATTTTGCGGCTTCCAAATCTGTGGGCGAATCAGTTAAAAACCCTTTGCTGTATTATGATAACAATATCAGCACACTGGTCAATTTATTAAATGCACTAAAAGACAGGCAGGTTAATTTCGTTTTCTCCTCATCATGCACGGTTTACGGAGAGCCTGATTTTTTACCTGTAACCGAAGACGCTGCCGTGAAAACTGCCGAGTCGCCCTATGGTAATACCAAACAAATAGGCGAAGAAATATTAAGGGAAACTGCCGGAGCAACGGACAATTTAAAAGTAGTAGCCTTACGCTATTTCAACCCGGTTGGTGCACATTCTTCGGCCTTGATAGGTGAGCTGCCTATAGGTATACCGCAAAACCTGGTGCCCTTTGTTATGCAGACTGCTATTGGCAAGCGCAAAGAATTAATCATTTTTGGTGATAACTATGATACAACAGATGGTAGTTGCATCCGTGATTTTATTCATGTTGTCGACCTTGCTAAAGCGCACGTGGCAGCCATAAAAAGAATGGAAGCCGGTAAAATGGATTTGGCTTATGAAGTTTTCAATGTGGGAACAGGTAAAGGGTATTCTGTTATAGAGTTGATTAATACTTTTGAAAACATCACCGGAATAAAACTAAATTACCAAGTAGGCCCACCAAGAAATGGCGATATCGTAAAAATATGGGGCGATGTAAGCAAAGCCGAAAAAGAACTCAACTGGAAAGCCGAGAATGGACTAAACAACATGCTGGAGTCTGCCTGGGCCTGGGAAAATTATATTTATAAAAACGCTTTCTAATAATATTAAGATGAATAGAAAAATTTGTTTGTTTTTGGTTTGGTTGATGGCCGGGTCTGAATATACTATTGCCCAGGTTGATTACCCGGGCAATAAACCCGGCCTTGCTACCAGTAAAAGCACGGGCAGTCATATAATTTTTGAAAATAATGTGGTTCGAATGGATTTTGGAACTACAGCCAATAAGCTTGTCATAGCGGGTTTTGAGGATAAACAAACTCCCGAACATTTGACATTGGGCACAACACCATTGTTTACTTTGCTATTGACTAATAATCAGGCTATTACCTCTAACGATTTCATACTCACCGGTTTACCAACCCTATTAGCTTTAAAAGGCAATAATGGTGCTGTAAATTACGCCGAAAGACTGGCAGGTAAAATGTGTACCGCTGATCTTGAGAACACGAAACTCGGTTTAAAAGTTCACTGGGAAGCCAGCTTACGCGATGGAGCTAATTATGTTCGCCAGGTTTTTACTTTTGCCGCTACGGATTCTGTAAAGGTTTCTAAAATCATCCTTATTAAACTACCTGCATCCATTGTTATTAAAAGAGCGGGCATCGTTGATGGTTCGCCTGTTGTTCATAACAATATGTTTTTCTCTATGGAGCATCCGATGAGTCAAATATCAAGGAATAAAAATCAGTATACTATCTCTCTTCCGCGTTTAGTAGCCATTAACAGTACAAACCCGCTAACTATATCGTCAGCCTGGGGGATAACACCCATTAATCAGATGCGCCGTGGGTTTTTATATTATATTGAACGTGAAAGAGCCAATCCATATCATCAAATGTTACATTACAACTCCTGGTTTGATATATCATGGGATGACAGGAAGCTAAATGATTCCGTTTGTCTGGATAGGATAAAGGTTTTTAATGATAGTTTGATCACCAGGCGCCATGTTAAGTTAAATGCTTTTTTATTTGATGATGGCTGGGATGACAATAAAACGTTATGGAAATTTAATTCGGGTTTTCCTGATGGTTTTACCAATCTTACGGCAGCAGCAAAGGCCAGTGGGGCAAGCATAGGTGTATGGATATCTCCATGGGGGGGTTATAATGAACCTAAGGAGCAACGCATGGCCTATGGCAAAAAACAAACGCCCCCTTTTGAGACTAACCAAAATGGTTTCTCATTAACCGGGCCTGTTTATTACAACCGCTTTAAGGCAGTAACAACTTCATTCATCAAAGATTATAATATATCCATGTTTAAGTTTGATGGTGTTGGTGCCGGCAACGGTGCAAGTGGCGCAAGCATTACTTTTCAAAAAGATATTGAGGCATTTTTAAAACTGATAACAAGTTTGCGGACTGAAAAGCCGGACCTTTATTTAAGTTTGACAGTTGGTTCATGGCCATCTGTTTATTGGCTAAAATATGGTGATGCTATATGGCGTGCTGGTGAAGACACCGGTTTGGCCGGCGAGGGGCCCAAAAGACAGCAATGGATAACTTATAAAGATGGGCAGGCACATAAGAATATTGTTAAACGCGCCCCATTGTTTCCTTTAAACTCCATTATGTATCACGGGATATGTATTGCTGATAATGGTTTACCTGGAAAACTGGAAATGGACCATAAAAATATCAGTGATGAAATATGGGCTTTTTTTGGCACCGGAACCAGTTTGCAGGAATTATACATTAATCCCCATAAGCTGAATACTGCTGATTGGGATTGTTTGAAGGATGCTTCAAACTGGTCAAAAACAAATACCCGGGCACTTGCCGATATCCATTGGGTTGGGGGCGATCCGTTAAAAGGTGAGGTTTACGGATATGCCGGATGGGCGAATAAAAAGGGGGTGCTCACATTGCGTAATCCTACATCAAAAACAAAAACTTTTATTGTAAAGGTTAAACAGGTACTGGATATTCCAGGCAGCTTAACAGAGAATTACAAATTTTACGACGCCAGGAACGGCGAAAAAATTACAGCGTATAAAGGCAGCTCATTTATGATAACACTTGCTCCATTTGAGGTAAAGGTTATGGATGCCAGACCGCTGTAAATACAATGAATAACACAGGTTACTTTATAATTTATGAACACCAAAATAATGGGTTATAACTTTACAGAAATTCTTACGCATTTTAATATCAATAGCGGCGTGCCGGAAGTTAAACCGTTTGGCTCCGGCCACATTAATGATACTTTTTTAGTAAAAACGTCTGCGGAAAATGGAAGAGATTATCTACTTCAGAAAATCAATCATTTCGTATTTAAAAATATTGAAGGGCTAATGAACAATATGGTTTATATAACAAACCATTTGAAGAAAAAAACAATAGAAAAGGGAGATCCGGAAAAAGAAGTACTGACACTTGTTGAATGCGACAACGGTAAATATTATTATGAAGATAAGCAGGGAAACTACTGGCGCATGACTTACTTTTTAAGGGATACCCAAAGCTATGACCTGGTTACTACAGGCCAACAGGCGTATCAGGGGGGTGTAGCCTTCGGCAGATTCCAATATTTACTGTGCGATCTTTACCCCGGCGTGCTGGTAGATGTTATACCCGATTTCCTGAATATCGAAAAAAGACTAAATGACCTGGAGAAAGCCATTGAAAATGATAGCGCAGGCAGGGTAAAATCTGTTAAACATCAACTGGAATTTTTATTAAGCCGCGCCGATGTAATGAAAGAGATATTAGTAATGGGAAAAGCTGGTGTGCTGCCTTTGCGTATCACCCATAATGATACAAAATTCAACAATATCCTGCTTGATAAAAACAATAATATACAATGTGTTATCGATCTTGATACGGTAATGCCCGGTTATGTGGCTTATGATTTTGGAGATGCAATACGGAGTATCATCAACACAGCGGTTGAAGATGAAAAAGATCTGGATGCCATACAATTGAATATCCCGCTGTTTTCTGAATTCACAAAAGGTTACCTGAGCCAAACCATATCCTTTTTAACAGAGCAGGAACTAAAATCGTTGATGAAAGGAGTAATGCTTTTACCTTATATGCAAGCCGTTCGCTTTTTAACGGACTATTTAGAAGGCGACGTTTACTATAAGATACACTTTGCCAAACATAACCTGCAACGCACATTGGCACAGATTCAACTTCTAAAAATGCTGGAACTAAACAAGAAAGAGCTTACTGACATAGTGGAGTCTGAGTGGCTTAATTTACAAAACAGCTTAAGTACCGAGCAGTCAGCTCAGTTGTAAATACTTACATTTTAATATTTAATCAATTTTTTCTATCATATTAATTACCATGCCGAGATTAAATCTTCTAGAAGAAACGAGATTTGAAAAACTGCCTGTTACCGTATTCCCGGATATGATAACAGCATCAAAAACTGTAGCGAAACGCATTGCAGATATTATAAGGAAAAAAGCGAATAATAATGAAAAAGCTATTTTAGGTTTAGCCACAGGTGTAACTCCTATAGCGGTTTATAATGAATTGGTACGCCAGCACAAAGAAGAAGGCTTAAGCTTTAAAAATGTAATAACCTTTAACCTGGATGAGTATTACCCAATGAACTCTTCGGCGATGCAAAGCTATAAGGTATTTATGCAGAAGCATTTATTTGATCATGTGGATATTGATCCTGAAAATATTAACATACCAAATGGAGCGCTCGAACAGGACGATATAGCGGCATTTTGCCTGAATTATGAAAAAAAAATAACCAATTACGGTGGTTTGGACCTGCAAATATTAGGCATAGGCCGTACAGGGCATATAGGATTTAATGAGCCCGGTTCGGCACCAAATTCTGGTACGCGTTTAATATCACTTGATGCACTTACCCGCAGTGATGCAGCACATGATTTTGGAGGCAGATCGAACGTTCCGTCAAAAGCCATTACAATGGGTATTGGTACAATATTCAAAGCGAGGGAAATTATATTAATGGCATGGTCGGCAAAAAAAGCACCCATCCTTAAAAAAGCAATTGAAGGGGAAATATCTGCTGATGTTCCGGCAACATATTTGCAATTATCAGATAATGTGGAATTTATAGTTGACCAGGATGCAGCTTCTGAATTGACAAGGTTTAACTCCCCCTGGCTGGTAAAGGATTGTTTATGGGATGAGAAGCTAACGAAAAAGGCCGTAATATGGCTTGCCAAAACCTTGAATAAGCCAGTATTAAAGCTGACTGAAGATGATTACAATAATCATGGAATGGCCCAATTGGCTACTGAAAAGGGGCCGGTTTACAATATCAATATTCACATTTTTAACAAACTACAGCATACCATAACAGGCTGGCCGGGCGGCAAACCAAGCGCGGATGACAGTCAGCGGCCAGAGCGGGCAGAGCCGGCAAAAAAGCGGGTAATTGTTTTTTCTCCCCACCCTGATGACGACGTAATATCCATGGGTGGCACCTTTATTCGCCTGGCCGATCAGGGGCATAATGTGCATGTGGCTTATCAAACATCGGGCAATACGGCTGTTTGGGACGATGATGCCCTGCGTTTTGTTGAATTTGCACTCGATCTTTCACACTCTCAAAATATTAATAATACCTCTTTGGTTGATCTGTATAAAAACATGCGTGAATTTTTACAAACAAAACAGCCCAACCAAACTGATAAAAAGGAAGTGGAGATTGTTAAAGGCCTTATTCGCAAAGGAGAAGCTATTGCCGGTGCAAGATTTGTGGGCCTTGACAATGAACATATTCATTTTCAAAATCTTCCTTTTTACGAAAGACGAAAAGTGAGCAATGATGTATCATACGAAGATGACATCGAACAAACTATGCAGCTTTTGCAAAAAGTAAAACCACACCAAGTATATTCGGCCGGCGACTTTTCTGATCCCCATGGTACACATAAAACATGTTTTGACATTATATTAGAATCATTAAAACGCCTCAACAAAACAGAGGAATGGGTTAATAATTGTTGGCTTTGGCTATACCGCGGTGCCTGGCACGAGTTTGAGACGTACGAAATTGAAATGTGTGTACCTCTTTCGCCACAGGAAGTTGAACGCAAGAGACTGGCTATATTTAAGCATCAGTCTCAAAAGGACAGGCCTGTATTCCCCGGAGATGATGCCCGTGAGTTTTGGTTAAGAGCGGAAGACCGTACCAGCGAAACAGCAAAAATTTACAACAAACTGGGATTGGCTGAGTACGAGGCAATGGAGGCTTTTGTAAGATTTAATTTTAATGTTATTAAAAATTAAATCATCAGTGTGCGCTGTGGTAGTAAGCCACTGATGCCGGTAGCTAATAACAGTAACAATAATCAGCATGTGTGAACGCCCTCGTCACACAATCATCTTGTGCAGGGCCTTCTGCGACAAACCTTGCAGGGACATAATGCTCATCCCTATAGCTTTAACGGACAAGAGTTAGAATAAACTTATTGATCTACAATTACTTATATAAAAAATCACAAAGACTGTTTTTGGGGGAATTTCGACGTAGAAATTGTGGAGAACGTTCTATGCTAAGATAAGTAGATACTTACTCTACTCAGGTCTGATTTAATAATATTTTATAAAAGAACTCTTTTAGCCGCCTTGGTATACTACCATTTCTCAATGCGGACGTCGGCAATTTGGTTAATCAACCAATTAATCAAAAGAAATAGGTAACTATACACCTCAAAATTAATAAAATCCTAACCTGCTTAAAGTCAAACGCGCCATCCTAAATTATGAAATTCCAGAAAAAAAGGACAATGATATATTTCTTTCTACTATTAATAATTGCCGGTGCTATATTTATCAACCATAAATTACAACCCCCAACAAGGTTGAACCCTATTTTCAAATCAACTGAAGCTAAACATAGGTTTTACAAAGCTTATGATACCGCGATGTTAGCCTGGAATACCCCATATTTTGCCAAGGATGTAAATACGTCATTTGGCAGCACCCATATTAACATTTGCGGAGACGAAAATAAGCCTCCATTGGTTTTACTCTCCATAATGACTTTCAGTTCTGTCAGCTGGTATCCGAATATTCGTGAATTAAGTAAGCATTTCAAGATTTATTCTATTGACATAATTGGAGATCACAACCGAAGTGAAGCATCAAGACTTTTACCTGATAAAAAACACTTTGCAGACTGGCTTTTTGAAGTATTGAATATCCTTAAATTGGATAAGGTAAATATAGCCGGGGAATCATATGGTGGGTTTATTACATTAAGTTTCGCACTTTATCATCCCGAGATGGTTAATAAGGCGATCCTAATCGCTCCTGCTGCGACACTGACCGACTGGAAATTTCCTGTTAAGGCATTCATAACAGTTGTTAAGATATTCCCTACAATTATTCCCTCTGATTATAATGCAGCATTTAAAATATTTTCGGATTACCCAGAGAAGGTAGATATTCGGGTAAAAGGTGTTTTAAAGTCAGTATACAAAGAAGGAATTGCGTCTCAATTGATAACCCCACAAGAATTTACCGAAAATGAATTGAGGCAGGTTAAGACAAAAACCCTCGTGATGATTGGAGAGCATGAGCCTAACTATGATTATAATGATGCCTTACAGCGGGCAGAAAAGTTTATGCCAAATGTTACCGGGCTCATGGTTCCAAATGCCAAACACCTCGTTAATATTGATCAGCCGGAAATTGTAAATAAAAAAATGATTGAATTCCTTCTTTCATCAAAATAATGAGGCAATACAGGGAGTCAAAATAATAATTTTCTTTTCTAAAAAAGTACCCTATCTTTACAACAGGTTGTGAGGGCAACCTATTCCCATAAAAGATAAATTCACCCTTGATCTCAAGATTTTAGAATGTTTAATAATTTCCGCCAAACATGGGACATTGGCAAAAGGGGAATTATATGAACATTTTAAAGCCTGTTAGATTAACCCATCTCAAAACCCAAGCTACGTTTCTTTTGAAAAACCTGGGTTCCAACTCTCTGGAATCAAGGGACGCGGCTGCACAATTTCTAACAATCCCTGCTTTTTCAGGAGGAACGACCCAATGGATTCTTGACCAATCCGATGCTATTAAACTCAAGGACGCACTTTTGGTGATCGCGCTGAAATATGGCTTCAGAAGCTGGGCTGATCTGAAAAAGGAAGTAATCCGGGAAGATTGTCTTTACCGTTCCTCTAAGGTGGGATTGATCTATGCCTGGTTTAGTGATTATGAGAAAGCAACGGCTTACCATCAACAGCATGATGGCTACCTGATCAGATTCTGGAAAGACTTCGCAGTTTGCGGCGATGAGTACATTACCTTCCTTTCCCTTGCTAAATACCCTGAATATTGGAGAAAAATAGGCTACGACTGGGTAAAACCCGGCGATCTGCAGGCATGGCACTTTCTAAATGAAATGGCCATTGAGAGTTACCTTAATCAAAAATAATTTATAAAGACTTAAACTTAAGAACATGAAAAACCACATTGGAAGAATGATCATCCTGGTAAATGATTATGAAGAAGCATCAAACTTCTACGAAAAGAACTTTGGCTTCAAAAGAATTTATGACGTCACCACAGACGTGGGGCAACGCTTCCTGCAAATTGGAACAGATGAACCCAATTCCACTGGCCTTTGGTTTATCAAGGCGGATGGTAAGCACCAAAGGGATAACGTTGGCAAACAAACTAACGGCCAGCCCGCAATGGTGATTTATACCTCTTCATTTGATGACCTATATCAGCAGATCAAGGGCAATAACGTCATTATAAATGTGGCACCGGTCAATACGCCCGACTATAAATATTTCCACTGTCTCGACCTGTACGGAAACGAAATAATCATTGTTGAATTAAAAGCGTCATAGATAGCCCGGCTACAAGCAAGCTTATTGATTGCTTGTAGCCGATTTTTTACTAATTAAAAAACGCCTTAAAGCCATTATATAGCCTACATGAAGTCCTTCATGAAACAGAACAAAAGATATGGCATCTTCCATATTCGCAACTTCAATACCATAGTTTGTTTTCCAATGAGGGTGATTTGAAAACAAACACTTTTCATAATCGATGTCAAACTGGTCTATTGCTGTTATGAAAAGCTTTTTCATTTGATCGGCCTCTACCCTTTCAACAAACTTATTCGGTGCTGTTCCGGCTTTGTAAGAAGCTAAATATTCTTCATCAACAAATATTTTCACACCCGAACGCAGATAGCAGATGCTTTGCTGACTCGCGATCAGGTGGCCCATATTCCAGATGATATTATTGTTATATCCTTCCGGTATTTCGTTTAATTGTTCAGTGGTTAAGTCTTCAATAAGATCCAGCAGGTAAATCCTGGAGTTTCTTATTCGTTCGATTCCTTTTTGCATATCAGTAATTTAATTTTGATTGTTTATTCGCATGAACTTTATTTGCCCAGTTGATCTCTTCTGTCCTGCAATTCCCGCCAGGTCGTCAAAATAAATCCCTGTTTCTGTATAAATTCTTTTAATTCAGGATCGGTCATCGCCTGTAAATCTCCCTTTCTTGTGATGCCAGAATCACTTATGTTTTTAAATTGCTCCGCGGCATCGGTACAGTGAATAAGCACAACGGTTATCCCCGGTTTTACGGATTGAAGCAATGCTTTATACTTTGCAGTCTTGAATTTTCTCAGGTTTTCATCAGTGGGTTCAATACTCGCAGGCAGTTTCCAGTCATAACTTAAAAGATACATGTCATCTACCACAGGCAAGCCACCGTTCCATATCCTTTCACCGGTCTTTTGAATAGCGTTTAACACAGCGGTCGTGTCCGTTACCATGCTTTCGGTTCGTCTTACAAGAGTATTCAATCCTGAAAGCGGCCCCTCACGGAGTTCCTGTCGTAAAAAGGTATTGTGCCCTGCTGAAAATAAAATGGGGATATGTTCCTTTATTCCCACTTTAATATATCGTTCAAGATATTCGGGAGATGCCCACAAAGTCCCCATATGGGTGTCCAGGTGAGTCGGGTTAAAACCCATTTTCCTTGCTTTAGTCAACTGGGCTATTAATTCGCCTTCTATCTCATCCGGGGAAGCATGGATAAGCACATCAGCAACATTGTTCCATAAAACGCCCTCGTTGTCTGATAAACCGGGGCATGCTTTTATTCCTGAAACCGAACCCCAGCGGTATCCCTTCCATTCAGAAGTAAATGTTAAATGAAGACCTGCATCTAATTGTGGATGCCGGCTAAGATAATGGATCATATCAGCCACCCATGGACATGGCATCATTACACTAACAGAAGTGGCAACACCCTTTTCCAGCGCACATATCACGCCCTGATTTGAATCATAGGACATTCCGGCATCGTCCACATGAAAGATGATCACCCGGTCGCCTTTCTTCCATCCTAATTTTTCAGCATAGGTCTGAGCATACAATTCGCTTGAAAAGCAATTAAATGCCAGACCCAGTATTAAAATGGCCCGTTTAAATTTAATGATCAATGAAAACTTTATCTTTATCGCTGACATATGGAATGATTTGAGTTCGCTTCAAAGTAAAGCAAGAACCTTGGCGCCCACAATAAGTCAAATTTTTATGACTACCCCAAAAAACGATTTAACCCTGCATTGCCCGAAAGAATACCTGCTTAAAATGTTAACCGGCAAATGGAAGCCCTGCATTTTTAGATATGCTGTGCAGGGCCCTGTAAGATTTAGTCAGATAATGAAACTATTGCCTGAGGCTACCAGGCAGGCCCTTACCAACGCCTTACGTGAATTGGAAGAAAGTGGCATACTTGAACGAACCGTAGTTAAATTGAAGCCATTGCATGTTGAATATCATCTTACCGAACTGGGTATAGAATTTATTCCAATTTTTAAGGCAGTAGAAGAATTGAATCTTTTACCGGTCATGCAAAAGAACTAAAGCAACTTACCCAACATCCAATTGTTCATTTGTGGGAAAACAACTCCTTTAAGGCAACCCTCAATATGATTTTCGCATCAACAACCTATAGAATTCGTTTAACACTTTATTGGAAGGAATAATTTTTATTTGAGTAAAAAATCGGAATTTCCATTTATGCTAAACTTCAGAATATCGCCTTTAACGCCAACTTCGTTCATAACAAAACCGGTTCCTTTGCACAATGCACGCAACAATTGCTGATTTCGTACAGTAAAATTAAACGCTTGATAAAACCCCATGACGTACTAACGTCATTTACGAAGAAGTAGAAGAAACACTACAAATGCCAATACTGCGAAAGTGTATTTTCAACTGCAATTTGAATTTTTCCATTTAACTTTACGTTCATTCGGAGAATTAAACGTATCTTGCCACCTTAACTAATAATATAATGGCAACAGGAACAGTAAAATTTTTTAATGAATCAAAAGGCTTCGGCTTTATTACGCCAGCTAACGGCGGCAAAGAAGTATTTGTACACGTTACAGGACTGATTGATCAGATCCGCGAAAACGATCAGGTTAATTACGATGTAGAAGAAGGCAAAAAAGGCCCAAGTGCCGTTAATGTTAAAATAGCATAATCTGCATTGGCAAGATCGACAGAAACATTTAGTAAAAAGGAAAAAGAGAAGGCCCGCTTAAAAAAGTCGAAAGACAAAAAGGAAAAGGCTGAAGACCGAAAGGCTAATGCAGGAAAGGGCAAAAGCCTGGAAGATATGATGGCTTATATTGATGAGCATGGGAATATTACTTCAACTCCGCCCGACCCATCCAGGAAGATAAAGATCAATGTAGAAGACATCCAGATTGGGGTCGCCAAGCAGCAAGATCTGCCACATGACACCATCAGAAATGGCGTAGTAAGCTTTTTTAATGAATCAAAGGGCTACGGTTTTATCAAGGATCTGCAAACACAGGAAAGTATTTTTGTGCATATTAACGCGTTAACTGAACCGTTAAAGGAAAATAATATGGTCACTTTTGAAACTGAGCAAGGTCAAAAAGGATTATCTGCAATTAAAGTAAAAAAGAAATAATTATGGTGGCCAAAACAACAGCATCAGCAATTCAAAAGGAAAATTTCAGAATAAGATTTGCAGAAATTATAAAAGACAATACATCTTTAAAAGATCAGTATTCCATCCATTTTTTTGAAACCGCTCAAAAAAGCAATTACGGTTTTACAGGGCGCGATGGAAAATCTTTAAATGTTTTATCAAGTCTTACTTTAGAAGAAACTGAAAAGTACAAAGTTTTGAAAAGCTCCTGGCAGAATTAATTTGATCCGACCATCGGAAATAATTGGTTAAACCATTAACCTGAGCATTTTCAATAAAATGGTTCAAAATCCGTATTGTTGAAACCACAAAGCCCCGATGTGAAAACACCGGGGCTTTGTGGTTTCAAGTGTTGACACGAGCATCTAATTGGCACCAGGTAATCACGCCCTTCCCTGATCTATTTTTTAAGAGTCAAGTACTTAGCAACATGATTATTCGGATCAGCTATAACAGCGTCAGGCTATATTGAATGCTGACTGATCAGTGGAATTAATTGTTCGCCAATTAGTTCAATAGATTTCAATAATTTCTGCTGAGGAAGCGCTGCCTGGTCCATTTGAAAGGTTACCCGCGAAATCCCACCTAAAGCTTCGCTGTGGCGGAGTATTTTTTCAGCAACTTCCAGGGGGCTTCCAACCAGCAAGGCGCCTGTTGGCCCAGTTTGTGCATCATATTGCATGCGGGTTACCGGCGGCCATCCACGTTCTTTTCCTATTTTGGTAAATGTTTCTGCGTATCCAGGATAAAAATCATTGGTAGCTTCACGGGTTGTATTTCCAACATAGCCAATGGAATGCAAACCAACTTTTAAACGATCGGGAGCATGCCCGGCTTTTGCACCAGCTTCTCTATAAAGATCAATCAACGGCCTGAAACGGTGTGTTTCGCCACCAATAATTGCAACCATTAAAGGAAGTCCCAAAGTGCCTGCACGGATAAAAGACTGTGGTGTGCCTCCAACGCCTAACCAAATGGGCAGCGAGGGTTGAACGGGCCGGGGATATATAGCCTGATTTGTTAGTGGCGCACGGAATTTGCCCGACCATGTAACTGTTTCATTGTCTCTTATCTTCAACAACAAATTCAGCTTTTCAGAAAAAAGTGCGTCATAGTCTTCCAGTTTATAGCCAAAAAGCGGGTAAGCTTCTATAAATGAGCCACGCCCGGCTACAATTTCGGCACGGCCATTAGAAATAAGGTCTAATGTGGCAAAGTTTTGAAATACCCTAACCGGATCAGCCGCGCTGATCACGGTTACAGCACTTGTTAAACGGATTCGCTTGGTGCGTGCTGCCGCTGCTGCAAGTATAATTGTTGGTGCCGAGTCTAAAAACTCTTTCCGGTGATGTTCACCAATGCCAAACACATCCAACCCCGCCTGATCGGCGTGCTCAATTCTTTCCAGTAATTTGGCAATCGCATTTACATTCCGGGTGGCCTTATCTTCGGTATCATTAAACGTTGCCGCGGCAAACGTGTCTATTCCTATTTCCATGCTATAGATATTACGATTGATGTTTAAACAAACATCAACAAGTTTAAATAATATTTCGCCTTAAAAAACATAGTTGATGATCTTATGAACAACTACTGACAATCGACAGTACCCATCTTAGGTATTTGGGAGTGTTTTACATGCATATGATAAAACGTTCATTTTAGGCAATCAGATGTATTAAAGCACATATACAGTCCAAAAACCATCAGGAAATCTGTATCGTCCGGAGTACAAAATATTTCCAATTTCGGGAAGATTTTATTATTTCGAATGTTCATGTTCACGGCGTGAACACCGTGAACAAACATAAACATCTGATTACAAGGCAATTAAATCTGTTCTTTATTGACAAAAGTAACGTTTTTGCAAAAAGCTAAGATTCTTCTCTTTGAAATCGTCTAAAAGTCCGTTCATGTTTATAAAGCATGATATAAGTTCGTACAAGAGTCCGTAAAATATTTTAGTAATAATTAATAACAGTTTTTAAATATTAAAAAATATACTTTATATTACATTAAATTTGATTTAAAAATCTTATACCCAGCGAATTAATCTTTATTTAATTATATAAGCATATATTTTTATGAAGCAATGCGCACTAACCCTGATCTTACCAATAGCTAGTGAGGAAAACGCCTCATGGCTGGAGAAAGAGCTAAATTCTATTGGACAACTACTGGCTAAAAATCCCAAAATTGATTTTAGTAAAACCAGCCTCACCCATTTTGCACGGTTTGTTATTCTCCCCACCGCAAAGCCATACAGCAGTACTAAACGTCTTTTGTTCACGAGCAACTTTGACGGTGATTTCGACCTTTATGCAAAGGAATTAATTGATACCAATGTAGCACCGGCTCTTGATGCCATTTTTTCAAGGTGTGATAGTTATGAAGCAGGTACCTTACTAACTAATACTAAAGCGGTCGCATTTTTAAACAATCGTAATATTAATTCACAAGCATTTTATGTCGCACTACCAGGCGCAACACAAGCTATTATAAGCGAAAGCGCTGATTTGCGCCTCAAAATGGATCAAACCCTTAATGCAGGCACAATAAGTGATGACGATAAAGTGGCAGTCGCTTTACTTCATGATGAATACGAAAAATTAAGGACAACCCATCTCTCAACAGCAAGGCCAAAACCGGTTAAGGCAACTTTTGGCAGCTTTATTTTAGGAATAATTTCTAATGTACTGGAATGGATTGCAGGTATACGATATGGTGAAAACAACCCACAGATTAGGGTTGAAACAAGTAACCATTTGTATGATATGGAGGATTTGGTAACCCAAAACCAAATGACAGTAATAGTGCCTGTAAAAAAATCCATTTTGCACCGGCTCTTTTTACGGGCGATTCTTTGGGGCATCAGCATCCAGGTTAAAACTGCTAAGGGCTCACTTTCAGACCTCGCCACCATTCATTTTGCCAGGTGGGTAATTATTGATAACGGAAACAATATATTATTTGAAAGCAACTTTGATGGCAGCTGGGAAAATTACATTGATGATTTTGTAGATCATGCGAGCGTGGGAATGAACGTAATATGGGGCAATTGTATTGGTTATCCAAAAGGTGGCAGCAAAGATATTGAATCTTTTAAAAGCTATATCCGGCAAAACCAGATCCCGGCCCAGATATTTTATAGCGCATATAAAGATTCAACCGTTCGTAATATATTAACTGATTTAAGCCTTAGCCAAAAAATAAGCAGCCTTAGCCGTCCCAATGGGAGGCCAAATTTAATAATGGGCTATTATGGCTCTTAATTGTCACCTCTGGCTAATGTCGAGTATTAACTTCTGCAAAACAAAACCATCTTATGGCGACTCAAACCTTAAAAAAACTTACTCCAGAAGAATTAAAGAATATTCAGGGAATTATTATTAGTGGTTATGGTCATCTTCCAAATTCCGAATACCAGTTTTTAGCCACTAGCGACACAAGTTTAGCCAAAAATTGGCTTGCCGCTATCATTCCCAAAATAACAACTGCCCACAGGCCCGACGATGAAAACGGGAAAAAGAAAAAACCTGGTTGCGCCTTAAATATCGCATTTACTTATGCAGGCATTAAAAAGTTCGGCCCGGCATTCGTGTCCGGCTTTTCACAGGAGTTTGCTGAAGGCATAACGGAACCACATCGCACACGCCGTTTGGGCGATGATGGCAATAGCGCGCCCGAACTTTGGGATATAAAAGAAGAAGGTGTGCATATTCTACTCATTATACAAGCGCCAAACATTGAAGAAAGAGATACTTTTTCTAATGAGCTAAAATCCGACTACACACGGTTTGGAATAAGTTTGGTGAAATCAGAATATGGCAATCAACCCCCAAATAATAAGGAGCATTTTGGTTTTACCGATAGTATATCCCAACCCTTTATTGAACACAGTCCGGCTACTCCAAAAGGCACTCAATCTTGTGTAAGGGCCGGAGAATTTATATTGGGTTATCATAACGAGTATGAATTGTTGCCGGCCACACCCACTATAAAAGCTACTGATGATAAAAATGATTATTTACCCGGCCTGTCTACCGACAACAATCTTAAGGATTTCGGCTGTAATGGAAGCTACCTCGTTTTCAGGAAGCTGTACCAGGACGTAGCCGGGTTTAATAGTTATCTCGATGCAAACACTAAAAGTGCAGAACATAAGGCCCTGGTAGCTGCAAAATTTGTTGGCCGGTGGCCAAGCGGAACGCCTTTGGTAATCTCCCCTGATATAGATATACCTGATGTGAATGATAAAAACAATTTCTTTTTTATGAATAATGATGCTAAAGGTCTCTCCTGCCCGATAGCATCTCATATTCGCAGGTCGAACCCACGGGATTCATTGGCCGGCAATCAGGAGCAATCTATAAAAACTGTTAACCGCCACCGCTTACTGCGGCGTGGAATACAATACGGACAGCCGTTTCCTGGTGGTAGCTTAGATGATGGCCAGGACCGTGGAATATTATTTTTATGCGTAAATGCAGATATTAAAAGACAATTTGAATTTGTACAGCAAACATGGATAAACAATCCAAAATTTGGAGATATGTATAATGATCGTGATCCAATAGCGGGCAACAACTTTGATCCAAGGGGTGATAATTCGGGCAAGGAATATAACATGACTATCCCATCATCTGTAAGAGAAGTATTTACCGGCATCCCCCGGTTTGTGCAGGTAAAAGGCGGAGGATATTTCTTTCTACCTGCAATTCCGGCATTAAAATATTTAACAGTTTAGAAACTAAACTCTTCTTAATTACAAAGCCCTATCAATGAGATATTGAAGCCTTTGTAATTAAGAAAATATCTTTTACTGTTGTAGTTCTCCATTTTACATCGCTTGTAATTTGATATTCCTTTTGATGGTATTTCCGGCTTTTTTTTAACTTGCGATGAACGGGGCGGGTATACCCGGGAAATTGTTTACAAGCATTCCGTCAAATCGGTTCAGAACTAACCTATACATGAAAAAACTATTCTTATCTGCTTTTTTGCTTGCCTGTTGTTTAGCTACTATAGCTCAGATCACCCCTAAACCTTATGGAGCTATCCCGTCACAACGACAATTGGCCTGGCAGGAAACAGAAATGTACTGCATTATACATTTTAGTGTAGCTACTTATACCGATAAAGAATGGGGTTATGGTGATGAAGATCCTAAAATTTTTGATCCAAAGAATTTCAGCGCTTTACAAATATTAAGCGCCGCAAAAGCCGGAGGTTTTAAAGGTATTGTGGTAGTGGCCAAACATCACGACGGTTTTTGCCTTTGGCCCACAAAAACCACTGAGCATAATATCAGCCAGAGCCGATGGAGGGGCGGCAAAGGCGATTTGCTTAAAGAGTATCGATTGGCCTGTAATCAACTGGGAATGAAAATGGGAGTATATTGTTCGCCCTGGGATAGGAACAGCCCCCTGTATGGCAAGCCAGAATATGTAAAAGATGTATATCGCAAACAACTAAAAGAACTGTATACTAATTATGGCCCGTTGTTTATGTCTTGGCACGATGGAGCAAACGGGGGTGATGGTTATTATGGCGGCACCCGGGAAGTTCGCAAAATTGATCGATCCACTTATTATGGCTGGGATACTACCTGGGCCATTACCCGCAAAATGCAACCTGGCGCTTGTATTTTTGGCGATGTAGGGCCCGATGTAAGATGGGTGGGGAATGAAGAAGGCCATGCCGGAGAAACTTATTGGGCCACCTATACACCTCACGCGCCTGATGAGGGCAAAAACCCTGCAAACGGTTATGTTAAAGATTATGAGGGGACTGTAGGCACGCGCAACGGTAAATATTGGATGCCGGCCGAGTGTGATGTACCGTTAAGACCGGGATGGTTCTATCATCAATCGCAGGATGGGCAATCAAAATCGGTATCTACCCTGGTTGATTTGTATTATAAAAGCGTGGGCAGGGGTGCTTGCCTTGACCTGGGCTTATCACCAGATAAAGATGGGGTATTAAGTAATGAAGATGTGAACATTTTAACACAATTTGGGCGGGTAATAGGGCAAACTTTTGCTGTTGATCTGGCTAAAGGTGCTACCTTCAAAGCCAGCAACATTCGGGCTGGCAATATCACAAAATTCGGACCCGGACATTTGACAGATAATAACCGCTATACCTATTGGGCAACAGACGATGAGGTAACAAAACCTGAACTGATTATTAATCTTCACAACGCCAAAACATTTAACGTGATAAGACTTCGTGAAAATACAAAGTTGGGACAGCGCATTGAAGGAGCCGCCGTTGATAGCTGGCAAAACGGCCAATGGAAAGAAATTGCAACCGTGCCAAGTGTTGGAGCTAACCGATTGATACGTTTACCGCAAAATATAACCACCGCTAAATTACGATTGCGTATTACATCATCACCTGTATGTATTGCCTTAAGTGATTTTGGTTTATTTAAGGAGCCGGTTCATTTAATTGCACCGCCAATTTCAACGGATAAAAGTGGAAAATAGCCATCAGTACCAAAGCAGTTGTCAGTCCTTATTAGCGGTAAGGTAGCTAAATTCCAAAACCGCCGACTCACCCAAAATAACCTGGTCGCCCTCTTCCAGTTTATGGCCAATATGAGTTGAATTTAGTTTTATCAAATTTTTATTTGTTACCGACCTTATCTTGATCTTATTTCCCGGAGGTATTCCTCCATCATCAGCAAAAAGCATAAAGCAACCACTATCGTTATTCCACTCAATATGAGCATGCTGCCTGCTGATGAATTTATTGCCCTCATTCACACTATCTGCGGGGAATGCAATATGATTAAGCCTGAAAAAACCATCATCAACCAACGCTTTCTTCTCCCGGCCGATATTGATTTTACCACCTGCCGAAGTAATCTGATATTCATTCTGATCGGCCTCGCCATTTAATATTCTAATAAAGGCAGACCCTGATTTTTGTATCACATGATCCTTTGTCCTGATAAAAATAGCTGCATCCAGATCATTGATTTTTATGGCTTCCGGTGGGAAAGCATCATCAAAGCTAATTTGCATTTCCCAATTGATGGGTATATCCAAAGCAAAATCATCTGCAATTTTTTGTATTTCTTCTTTAAATCTATCTTTTTCTTCCAGATATACGGCTGCCTCATAAATATGTTTCTCACCAGCATTGCTTGAAATAAAGAGATTTATCCCTTTAATATGACGTCCCTCCCCTCCTTCTGCCTTTTGTAATTCTTCCTTAATAAACCGCAATAGTGAATCACGTAAACCCTTTACGTCCCTCGGACCCCTATTTTCATTCCTTTTAAATAAATCAAACATATTAATAAGTATTACTTAAAAACTCTATTC
Organism: Mucilaginibacter sp.; assembly: GCA_028288085.1. Lineage (GTDB taxonomy): Bacteria > Bacteroidota > Bacteroidia > Sphingobacteriales > Sphingobacteriaceae > Mucilaginibacter. The sequence continues at coordinate 6,568 of JAQBOK010000235.1, read as the reverse complement.
ATTCGTTGACACCTCTTCATCAGATACTGGTGATATGCTTTTTATATAGCCTTTTTTTAACAGGAACGGGATAACATGCTGCCCGGCAAGTCTTACTGCATCCGATGATCCTTTAGTAGATTCAATGCGGATACAAACTACCATATTCCCTTTACCATTGGCTTTGGGGGCAAAAAACACATACCAACCATCATTGATGCTTTGTTTTTTCCATATCCGTTCTGGCGTGCCCGTCTTGCCCGCAACACTTATGCCTAACACTGGCACCTTGGGCGCGCTTTGTTCAATCATATATTTTGTAATCAAACCGGCATATTGTGGATCATTAGCCAGTTTTATGCCACCTTTAATTGGCTGCGCGGAATCATTTACTTTCAACACGAAGCGGTTTGCAATCAACAACCCGTTATTGGCCACCCCCGATACCAACCTAGCAACAGCGGCTGGCGTGGCAATTAATTCTCCCTGTCCCCACGCCATTCCCGAGATCCCTTTAGCCCGCGTACGATGAACATTGTTGGGATCGTACCGCGGCCTGGTATTAAATTCGGTTTTACGCCATAACTCCAGCCATTTTTCTTCCTGGGCAGTATTATTGGGTTGCTTGCCATAAAAATAACCACCAACACCATGCAAAAACATTCCCGTTTTCAAATAGAGTGTGGCCATATCTTCCTCTAAATGTTGCTCGTTCGCCAATTTTATAAAGTATACGTTGTTAGACTTTACCACAGCGCGCTCAAGAGTGATCACCCCTGTCTCATCAGGCTCTATGCCTTTGGTACGTATGCGTTCGGCCATACTCACAGTAAATTTCACATTAGCAGCTTCCAAACCAAGTTTATTAAATGCGGCCATAGTAGTGAGCACTTTTGCAGTTGAACCCGGCTGTGTAGCATAGGTAAAGCCCAAATCGCTCGTGGTTATCCATTGCGACAGTTTATTCTGTTCGGTTACGGGAATATTAAGTTGGTCCCAGTTATGTACCGGCGGCAAAGGATACAATGCCGATGCCAGCACATCGCCGGTTGAAGCTTCCATTATGACCACGGATACCCGGTTATCATTCAATGAAGTATCAGCAGCAATTGATCTTTGAATACTGGTTTGCAAATCGGCATCTACTGTAAGCTGCACATCACGGTTTCTTTTTTTAAAAGCATCTACCTCATTGCTGTTTATTCCTGCGATCAGCAAGGGCGTCAGGGCGCTGTAATCCTTTTTGCTAACAGTCATTTCCTTTACACCTACAGGTAAAAACCGACCCTCACGGTAACGGCTGGCGTGTACATTATAGCTGGTATCAGGCATTTTAAAGCCACGCAGCTCTGCGGCATGCTCATATTCTGCAAAGTACCCGTTAGTGCTGCCATTAAAAACACCTGTATTGGAATCGCCCACCCAAAAAAACATTTGCTCGTCAAAAGGATAATACCGGTTTAAGCGTTTGTGCATGGCCGAATCCAGGTTGTAGTTTTGAACCCCTGCGGCACTGAATAAACTCTGCTGTTTCCTGATGAGGTTAGGATCACTGGTTGCCAGAATGAGCCCCTGCCGGTCATAAAGTGTACCTGCCTGGAGTTTATTCATCAAAATGGCAATACGTGGATTATAACTAAACATCCTGCCCCCGCTCCTGTCAGCAACCAGTGATGGTTTAATTATCCATTTTTTATTATCAAAAAAGTAGCGCGAAACATTAACAGTTAATAATACAATACCAACACAGGCCGCCATTAGCGCAGGCACCAGGTTACGGTCTTGTTGCTTAGTAATGAAGGCCATTTGTACCGGTGTTCCTTTTACCAGCGAAGCTGATAATAAAACCCCTGCCGCCAGAAAATTCGCCACTAATGATGATCCACCATAACTTTCAAACGGCAAAGCTACGCCGGACAAAGGCAAAGCCCCCGTTGAGCCACCTGATATCAATAAAAATTGCACGAACGTGCAGATACCAATACCCGCGCATAAATAAAACAGAAAGGGTGTGCCCGTTTGCCGGCCAATAATTATTGACCGGTGCAGATATAACAAAAACAATAAAAAGATACATATAATGCCAGTCCATCCAAATTCTTCACCTATAGAAGGCAATATCATATCTGTATGCGCCTCTGGTATTGTTTTCGCAAAGCCCTCTCCAACGCCCTGCCCGGTTACCCCGCCACTAGACATCGCCCACAGCCCGTTGGCTACCTGGTCGCCGCCATAAACTTCGTTATTCCAGGCATCCTGCCATATTGCTTTACGATCTACCAAACGCTGCACTGGTCCCGGTATTAATTTATCCAGGTGAGGGATCTTATCAATGGTTAAAAACCCGGCTATAATTACCAAAGCCATTATTGCCGATTCGCTTAACTGTTTACGTTTAAATAATATAACAAAAAACAACATCAATGCCGTTAGCAGGGCAGACAACCATACGTTTTCAAATATCCAGGTAACAAGCACGTAGAAAACTACAGCCATTATCATGAACATAAAATCGCCTCTTGAAAATGAGAAAAGAATAATAAAGGTAAAACAGATGATCATCGCCGGTCCCATATCTCCAAGCATCAGGAACAAGAAAAGGGTTATGCCGATTGAGATTAATGCAAATGAAAAAAACGACCATCTTTTTCGCCAGCTCGCATATTCGCTGATGAACTTCTCATTGGCAGCAAAAAATCCCGCCAGGAAAATAATAACCAGGTATTTAACGATCTCGCTTGGCTGAATACCAAACAGGTTAACTTTTACGCCGCTCCCTTCAGGACCGGAACCAAAGCGTATAGTTAGCACAAGCAATACCATAGCCAAAATAATCCACGGCCAGCCATTAGCAGCTTTGCGGTTGTTTTTGAAAACAAACATCCGGTATAAACCAGAATCAGCGGTAAAACGGCGAAGATTAAATAACAACAAAAAGGCCATCCCGGCAAATCCCATCCCCAAATAAACCAGTGAATCTTTTGCTAAAAAACGATCACGCAATGGGTCTTGCAAACTTAATAAGGTTAAGAATGATATTCCTGTGAGGATCATGATCAAAGGAAGGATAAGCTGGTCTGAAGAAGAGAACCTCCAGCTTAAAATAATGTGCATTAATAAAAAACATGCAAAGAAAGCGCCTGCAATTATCCAGAACCAAAGATTGAATTCTGCCGGGGTACGTATAATAAACGATTTTTCCTTTTTGAGGATGCTGAAATCCTTTGATGATAAAAGCCTGATGGTATGAGGCGACTGGTAAAAGGTAAATTGTTCATCTTTATCCAGGCTCTCGGTACCTAATGGTTTACCAAATTGATAGCCAGGCTGTAATGGTAAAACCTCAAATGCTTTGTTTGCAGGCAAATTTTTAAAAGTATAAATCCCCTGCTCATCTGTCCGTGCAAAAGCTACTAATGATTGCAGATGTTTTTGACCGCCTGCATCCAAAACATACACTTTTTTATAACCTTTGCCCGTCTCTGTTTTAGCTTTAACAAGATCAGTTTCTTCATCACTATACGTACTGTCCTGGGGCAGTATCATCTGGAGCCTTATCAATATTCCGGGTACAGGTACGGTTTTGTTTAGCACTTTTCCCGAAATACTGTTACCATTTAAGCCAATATCTGTAATGGTGGGTAAAGTCGGCGGATTGGTTTTTTCCTGTATAAAACGCAGTGAATCGTCCCCGGTGTAGCCTAATAACGCACGGGATACCATTACTCTTTGTTTAAAAGAGGATCCGCCTTTATTAAAAGCTTCATCCGCGTCAATGTTATATTCCCGCTTATTTAGTTCACCTATATTCTCAAATTTTTTACCTGTATTAATTCTTTCGGCTAAAACGTTTTCTATTAGATCAATATCCCTCTTATCTTCAAAATAATATCTTTTTTCTAAAAGTAATCTTGTATTCTTAGCAGGGTCGCTGGCATTCAGGTTAACCATGGTACCTTCTCCAAGCCGCTTGTCTACATCGGTAAAATTTCTTTGGAACACAAAAAACAAACGGCAAAAAAGCAAGCCTAAAACAATGGCTATCAGCAATAAAAACAAGCGCTCTTTTTTTCTGGAAACCGGTGTAGATCTTTCCTGTTCCATTACTTTATTTTTTGATCATTGGCACGGAATCGGTTCTGAAAAGAATAACAGGCAATTTCCCGCTCATATATTTTTTATCAGCAAAAGTGAATGCATTTTGGAGCGGCATAGGGCAATTCACAAACCTTATATTTTTTAGCGTTAAAGCACTGTTATATGCAGCTATACCTACCCGGAAATTATTAACAGACAAGCTATCCAATACAACACTTTTACATTTTTGGGACAGGCTTAATGCTGGGCCCGTGTATCCCGAATCGCTTTGAAGCACAATTTTCCCCCTGGCCTTGATCAGCAAACTATCTTTATTGATCCGAATAGCTTCACTAATCAGTATTGGGGCAGTATAAGCCGTGTCTGAAAGTATTAATACATGGCCGTTTAGCTGGTCAATAGCTTGTTGAAGTTTTATTTCTTGTTTGTTCCGGCTTTTTTTAACTGGTGCCACAGCATTTTTTTGTACAACCTGCCCGCTTTGTAAATACAGCCATATGGTACTCGCAAAAAAAACAAGCATCAACAGAAAAAGTATAATGATAAGGCTCTTGTTGCTTTTTGTTGCTGTACCCGGCAACCTTCTATCAAATGCCCCAGATTTCTGTGGGGCGGCAAGGTTATCATTTTCACTATTATTATTTTTTTTTGAGTTTGCTGCCGGCATCGTAGCATCATGCTTTAGCGGGGTGTTATTATTTTGCACCAATACCACGGTAATATTGTCTTTTCCACCATGCGCATTTGCCGCATTAACAAGTTTTTGACATTTATCTTTTAATGAGCCTTCTCCAATAATGATAGACGTAATTTCGGCTCTATCCACCATATCGGTTAAGCCATCACTGCATAGCAGCAGCATATCCCCCGAAAGAAACGGCGATTGGCCTGTTTCAATGTAATCGCTATTGCTGCTTATCAAACTTTCAAAGCCCAGCGCCTTGTTGATCTCATTGCGCTTTGGATGATGCATCGCGGCTTCTTCTGTTAACCGCCCGGAATCTTCTAAAAACCCTACAAAAGATTGATCATGAGAAATTTTAACCAGAGAGTTATCGCGCAGCAGATACAGCCTCGTATCGCCTACATGCGCATAGTAAAACTGGTTATGAGCTATATCCACTATGGCCAATGTAGAAACACAGGCCATACTATCATGTTCCTTAACTTGTTGTTTTTCATGCCAGATTTTTTCATTTGCCAGCCTAAAACAATCAATAATCATGGATGTGATTTCTCCCGAAGGCTTTTCAAGACGCTGAAGAATGGCTTCACGCGCTATCGCAGCGGCAATTTCACCACCTGAGTATCCACCTACACCATCAATAACACAGGCAATAATGAATTTATTATTTTCACCCTGTTGTGCAATAAAGGTATCTTCATTGTTTTGCCGTTCTTTACCTGTATCTGTTATTCCAAAAAACTGGTCAGCCATTTGATTTACCTGAGTTTTTAATATCGAAAAAATGCGTTACCAATAAGAAGATGCAAATAACCAACAACCCTACCGATAAAATTTGTGACATATCAGCTATGATTTAAATATGTTAACACCAATAATTCCATTCAGTAATATCTTTGAATTAATAGGAAGTTCGACCCATAAAGGCGAGTTCACATTACTTTTAACCACTTCATTTTCATTCATTATTGTTAACTCGCCAAATGATGCCAGGTAAAATTTACCATCTGATTTGTTAAACCGGATAAGGAGATGCGGAGTATTTACCCATTCGGACGGGATTTTGAAGATATTGGACTCTTCCCGGCTTTCTTCATTTCCGGATACAATTATTTCATCATCCTTCATAATATACTCCACCTTCTTCCCGGCAAATTGCTTTTCAGGGAGGATGGTTTCAAACCGGGCAAAACTTTTTTGGGCCGAATTTGCAGCGCTACTTTCGTCATATTCAAGGGCCTCTGCATAAGGCAGTTCATAATACCCTTCACTATAATAATTAAAGCCTTTCAATATATCCTGGCTGATATCAAATGTTTGTGCAATACCTGTTTGTCGCGGAATAAAAGTCACCCTTAAATTTTCCTCCTTTTTACTTATTCCCGGCAACAATTTACCTATAAAGCCAATATCGCCACGATTATAATCAGGATGAGACACCAATCTGAATACCCATTTTGAACTCGATGGTTCAACCGTCTTACCGGCTATGCGGTGTTGTTTTAACAATTCGTAGAATTTTTTTACTGATTCATTTACGATAAGCCCGAATATACCCTGTTTATTATTCATAAATTCTATATAATCTTCTGAATTAAAACTGATTATATATTCATGATAAAAAACCACACGGTCGGCGAATGATAACTGGCGGATAGAATCATTAAATTTTGCTATAACATAATTATAAACATCATCAGGCGTAAGGGTCTGTTGTTTTTGGGATTTTTGTGTGTTTTCATTAGTCAAAAACCAATCCTGTATACCAATGCGCTTCCAGATAGAAATTTTAGGGTCCATGTAAAA
>JAQBOK010000159.1 GCA_028288085.1 Mucilaginibacter sp. | reverse complement strand
ATAAAAGAACGGCCTTAATGCAACCCCATTCTTTAGTAATATCTGAATATATTGCCAAAAAGTATTTTAATTCTATTGATGTAATTGGCAAAACGTTAAGGCTTGATAATACAGATGACTATAAAATTACAGGGGTGATAAAAAACATGCCTCCGCAATCTCATCTGCATTTCAACTTGCTTAAGGCAATGTCTGGATATGCTGATAGTCGCAATACGAACTGGATCAATGTAAATTACCTCACTTATTTATTAGTTCACAAGGGGACAACCCAACGCGATTTGGACAATTATTTAAGTGCGACTACTAAAAAATATGCTGAGCCATTGTTGCAAAGCTTTATTCATACCTCCATTGCAGACCTTGAAAATAAAGGTGACCATTTTAGATTTGTAACCATCCCATTAACTAAAATCCACCTATACTCAACCTTAACACAAGAACAAGAGCTTTCTGGTAATATCCAATACGTTTATATGTTTATCATTATAGCAGTTTTTATATTGCTCGTAGCTTGTATAAATTTCATGAATCTTTCTACGGCACGCTCAGCCGGCCGTTCAAAGGAAGTAGGTGTGCGAAAAGTATTAGGCTCAAGTCGTGGAACACTAATTTATCAATTTTTAATAGAATCAATACTTACCAGTTTTATAGCACTTGTTATAGCACTATTTATTGCTTCATTGATGTTGCCTTATTTTAATCACTTATCGGATAAAGAAATATCACTAAACCTGGTTTCAAATACATGGCTATTACCTTTCTCAATAATTGGCACTTTAGTTATAGGCATTACGGCAGGTGCCTATCCTGCATTTTTCTTATCTGCATTTCAACCTATTCAAGTATTAAAGGGGAAGCTGGCTTCAGGATTTAAAGGAAGCTGGTTACGTAACAGCTTGGTAATATTTCAATTTTCAACGGTGATTATGCTTATTGTGGGCACTTTGGTTATTTATAGTCAGTTGAATTATATCCGTAATAAAAAACTGGGTTATAACCGGGAGCAGGTTTTGGTTTTGCAAAACACCTATTCACTTTCTCAGCACGCAAATTCATTCAAACAGGATGTTTTAAAATTGGCTGGTGTAAAATCAGGTACTATGACCCCTTATTTACCTACATCTAAAAACACCAATACAGAGGTGTACGGTAAAAATGCTGCCATGAGCCCCGGACAATCCACTGCATTAGAAACCTGGTATATTGATGAGGATTACATACCTACTTTGGGGATGGAGATGGCCGCGGGGAGAAGTTTTACCAAGGGAATACTTACAGATTCATCAGCTGTTATTATTAATGAGACTGCTGCCAGGATGTTGGGCTATAACAAAAACCCCTTGGATGAAAAAATATTTAGGGGCGGTGGCGTTTCTATGAATATTATTGGTGTGGTAAAAGATTTTAATTCCGGCTCCCTACGCAATAAAATTGAGCCATTAATTTTAAGATTAAGTGAACAGCGGGGCGGTATGGCATTTAGAATAGATACTAAAAATGTTCCGGGGCTTATTTCACAAATTCAAACTTTATATCATACTGCTGATGCTAATATGGCAGGCCAGCCTTTCATCTACTCTTTTTTAGACGACGATTTTAACCATTTATATAAATCAGAACAAAACACAGGTAAAATATTTATGTCGTTTGCCTTTTTTGCCATTTTGATAGCTTGCCTGGGTTTATTTGGCCTGATAACTTATGCTGCCGAACAGCGAACCAAAGAAATAGGTATCCGCAAGGTTTTAGGTGCGAGTGTAAGCAGTATTGTAACTATGTTAACTAGCGACTTTTTAAAGTTGGTGGGTATAGCGGCAGTTATTTCGTTCCCGATAACATGGTGGGCCATGACGAGGTGGCTGCAGGATTTCGCCTATCGTACCAGTATTAGCTGGTGGGTATTTGCCGTTGCGGGATTACTTGCTATCTTAATTACCGTTGTAACTGTAAGCTTCAGGGCCATAAAAGCGGCTTTAACAAACCCGGTTACAAGCCTGAGAAGTGAATAACTGATGAGTTTTTAAATATTCCGCCCCATCAATATCCCAAAATAGGTAGCCAAAATGCCCAAAACAACACTGCCAATTGTATAGGTTAAGAACAGGAATATCCGCTGCTCGTTAATTAATAATACGCTATCATAAGAAAAAGCCGAAAAGGTAGTAAAGCCGCCGCATAAGCCGGTTACTAAAAACAACCGCCATTGTATAGCCTGTGCACCATACCGCTCGGTATAAAATATAATAAAGCCAATAAGGAAGCACCCGATGATATTAACGAGAAAGGTGCTGTAGGGGAATGTGGTAAACTCTGCGCCTATAAAATAACGGTGCACGGCATAGCGAAGCAAACTCCCCAAACCACCACCAAGAAATACTAATAGTAATGTTTTCATTTTGATAATAAAGCTTTAGTATCCACCGCTTTGAAGATACCCATTTTATCCTTTTAACCTAAAAATATGCAATGCCCTATTTTTTGTTTGATTTTTCTGCCGTATCGTGCCAGCCGGTAGTTCATCAGCCTTCTTCTTCGGTTGATCGATTCCCCGATAGAGGTTTCGGCTCCGTGATCAGGATCAAATATTTTTGGTATAGCAATGCGTTGTGAGCTGTAAATACCCGAATGCCCGCTGAAAAAGTAGGCTGTAAAGCAGGCAACAGCAAAATATACAGCGTATTCGCCCCCAAACAGTTCAATACCCATAAAGGTGCAGGCAAGCGGGGTATTGGTAGCGCCTGCAAATACTGCTATAAAACCCAGAGCTGCAAATAAACCAACCGGTGCATTCAGTAATTGCGACAATGTATTACCCAATGTTGCACCGATATAGAACAATGGAGTTACCTCGCCGCCTTTAAAGCCGGTGCCTAATGTTATGGTAGTATAAATAGTTTTCCAAAGCCAACTCCAGGTATCTGCACCGCCCTGGTGAAAAGCAGATGGGACAGTAACAGAATTTGGAAATTGTGCGTCCACACCTAAACTAAGGTAATCCTGTTTGCCCAGTAAAAAAGTTAGCCCTATAATAATAAGTCCGCCGGTTACCGGTATAAGCCAGGTAGTTTTTATCAGGCGTAGCGATACATTTTTAACCCCATGGGCCATTTCGGCAAATACATAACTGGTTAAGCCGAACAATACCGAAGCGATGATGATTTTTCCCAGCAGGAAATAATCGAAATGAATAAAACTTAATGCAAAAGGTGGTTTTGTAACGAACGCGTCAATATGATATACTGTGTGATGAATACCCCAAAGAGCAACGGTTTGATCAGCTAAGATAGTGGCGATAAGGCAGGGGATTATTGCATCATACTGCAAACGGCCAACGGTAAGCACTTCGATAGCAAAAATAGTCCCGGCCAGCGGTGTGCCGAATACAGCCCCAAAGCCCGCCGCCACCCCCGCTATCAGCACCGTGCGCGAGTCTTTTTCGTTCAGCCCGAATAAGCGGCCAAAAAAGTCGGCAATGCTGCCACCTATCTGTACAGCCGTTCCCTCGCGGCCTACAGATGCGCCAAATAA
>JAQBOK010000232.1 GCA_028288085.1 Mucilaginibacter sp. | reverse complement strand
TCTTTTAGCGCTCCGCCAAAAGCCGGACTTGGCTCTTTCCGTGCTTTAGTCCATGCGGCACCGGCAGGATTAACATTTACAATTACAACAGGCAAGCCCGCTTTACGAAAAGCTTTGGCCAGTTCATTACATTTTTGCAATACTTCTTTTATGGGATGCACTAATGGCAATTGTACCACCATATTTTGAAGATCGATTAATATTAGTGCTGTCTTTTTATCTAATTCGGTTATCATAACGTAGTTGTTTTTTTGCAAGACAAAAATAAGACAGTTTAAATATGATATTAAAATTGCACTATATTGTTACATTTAAAAAACGTATTGCACCATAATACGTTAGATAAACAGGAGGAAGAACAAATGGCAAATTTTCAGGAGATAATAAATTCAGAGACACCGGTATTGATCGATTTTTCGGCAGAATGGTGCGGACCGTGCAAAATGATGCCGCCGATATTGAAAGAACTTAAAGATAAAATGGGCGATAAAGTAACTATCATTAAAATAGATATCGACAAAAACCCATCTGCGGCAAACGCTTACAAGATAAGCAGTGTGCCAACCTTAATGCTGTTTAAAAAAGGCGAAACAAAGTGGCGGCAAAGTGGCGTAGTACAAGCCAGCCAACTAAAACAGGTTATAGAACAGCATATTTAAGATTTATAACTCCGATTTGAAACCTCTTGCCACAAGCACCTGGTTCAGTTCTGTTACATATAGCTTAACCACCATTGATAGTGTGTCTTTTTATACTTGCTATACCAGCGGCATGGGAAATAAAGGATCACTATGATGGCAAGCCACGCCAGGTAAACCCCAAATAAGTTAAAGCCAAAGTTATCAGGCTGAAAAAGTAGCGGTTGCTTTGGGTTAACTATCTGGCTTGATTTAAAACCCTGCACAAAAAACAAAACCACACTGAATATCCTGACCAGGTACCAATGGCACAGATAATAGAAAAATGGCACATTGCCATATACAATCAGGATTGAAGTAAACTTATTTTTAATATTTTCTGTTAATGCGAGGATAACCAGCGATGTACCGATAGTCATACCCAGATACAATAATGAACATGGATATTTGGTAACGTTAAAAAATGAAATAATGCTTAAAGCAGTAGTTTTTTGTATAGACCACGAAGCGGGATCGCCGTAAATGTTAAAAAATCTGAATACAATAAAAAACAACAGCAGGGAAAGTCCCGAATACAATAAAGTTTTTTTCCTTTTCACCACATCTACAGAACTTTTATAAAGCGTGCCAAAAACATAGCCTACCAGCATTACACCTGTCCAGGGTAAAAGTGCATAGGCTATTAGTATGCCACGGGTAGCACTTAGGGGCCAATAAGCACTAAACCCACCTGCAGAGAGCAACAGCTTCCAGTAAAACGTTTTGGTAATTGCCCCAGCGTCCACAATATCTAATATATTATGACCGAAGAATATGATTAGGCCTATTATCCCGATAACTGTTAATGATGTCCGTAACCATATTAGTAAACCCAACAAGATCATGCTGCCACCAATAGCCCATATTACCTGCAAAATTAAAACATTGTAAAATGGGTTGAGCGTTATGGCAAAAGTGATGAACACCAGTTCGACTACGAGCAGCCATAAACCCCGTTTTATCAAAAATATACTCAACTGATTTTCTGTACGGCGGGTACCGGCCAGGTAGGCAGATATGCCACTTAAAAACACAAAGGCAGGTGCACAAAAATGAGTGATCCACCGGGTAAAAAACAAAATAGGTGTTGTTATAGCAAGATCGGTAGGCTCGGGATGCCCTTGGTGGAAAAGGTCCCGCACGTGATCTATAGCCATTATGAGCATTACCAGGCCGCGCAATATATCAATGGAATCTATACGTTGTTTTGGTGCTAATGCGGTTGCTGTCATTATGATAGGATCAAGATCAATTATTTATTATAGCGAATATAACAGATTTAAACTGTTTGACAATTTGAAAATATAAAGATTTATTGATTACTTCCTTACAAACAACGGAGCCACCATTGATGATGGGATTTTCATTATCTAATCCATATAAAATATCTATTGATGCTATAATTAAGGTAAATATTTCACAGAAGCAGATCGCCGTGTGGCTAAACCATCCAAAAATAAATTAGTCTTTATAAAATAAACTTATTGTGTTACTTTTACACATAGACCAATTAAAACCAATCAAACTATGACTTCCAGACGTTCATTTTTGAAAACTTCTGCCCTGCTTTCTGCGGGCTTATTAGTTGCTCCGCAATTATTCGCTTACGATAAGAAATATATTGGGCTGCAATTGTATACCGTGCGCGATCATATGGCAAAAGATGTTGCCGGCACTTTAGCTAAAGTAGCACAAATAGGCTACAATTCAGTAGAAGCAAGTTATGGCGATGGTAAGTTTTACGGGCTTGATGGCAGCGCCTTCGGAGTTCTCTTAAAACAAAATGGCCTGATCATGCCGAGTTGCCATTACATACTGGGCGAGGCAAGTTCAACAGCAAAAGGCACTATCTTACATGGCTGGGATAAGGCCGTTGAAGATGCCTCACAGATAGGATTAAAGTATATGATTTGTGCCTGGTTAGCTCCATCAGAACGCGGCAGCCTTGAGCACTACAAACAAGTTGCCGAAGACCTTAACAAAGCCGGAGAAACCTGTAAAAAAGCGGGAATACAACTGTGCTATCATAACCATGATTTTGAATTTATCCAGGAGAACGGAAAATATCCATACGAGATATTACTGAATGACACTGATAAAAACCTGGTAAAAATGGAAATGGACCTTTACTGGATGACCAAAGCTAAGCAGGACCCAATAGCCATATTTAATAAAAATCCGGGCAGGTTCCCACTTTTACACTTGAAAGACATGGACAAAACCGATAAACAAATGTTTACTGAAGTTGGTAATGGCGTTATTGATTTTAAAAAGATATTATCTCATGCTAAAACCGCAGGTGTAAAATACTTTTTCGTAGAGGAGGATGTGTGCCCGGGCGATTCTTTTGACAGCATTACCCAAAGCATTAATTACATTAAAAAGAACCTTGTTTAAACTAAATTAACTGACTGATGTAAGAGCCGGGCGCGAGACCCGGCTTTTTTTAGTTCCAGATAGCCTTAAGCGGTGCATAGTTGATTTTGTTCACCACAAGAGTATCGACCGAACTGATCTTAATTTTGTCATAAGGTCTTTTAGAAAAGAAGATTGATGTCATTACGGTCAATCCCTTATCCGCAAATAACTCAACCGATGCTGCATCAATTATTAATTTCAGGTCGGAGTTTTTACTGGCAACCTTACGCGGTACGGTAATCCTTTTAGCAAAATCCTTATTAAAACCAGATTCTCCCGCCTGCGTGCGGTCAATGAACCAGGAATTTTCTTTACTGTTATAACCTATCAGAAGCTTCTCGCCCACTGAGTTTGCCAGGATCATAGAGAAGCTTTTTAAATTATCTGTAGAAAGATCAAGTTCGTACTGGCCCCCTGCTCTTTTTAATATTTTGGTTGGTCCTGTAAGATCGATCTCTCCTTTTACCTTAACGTTCTCCTTTAAGCTTACCGACTGCCCTTTTAGCCCGTCAAGTTCCTTTACAGGTTCTGCTGCCACAAAATAATTGGTATCTACCTTAGTCAGTTTTAATTCTCGCGGAATAGTCATAGCGCTTCGCCAGGCTTTTGTAGGAACAGTAGTAGCATACATCCAGTTGCTCATCCAGCCTAAAAACAGGTGCCTGTTTCCGGTGTTATGCCAGGTTACACCTGCATATTCATCCGTACCTTCATCCAACCAGCGGGTACCGGTACGATCGGCCGTAAATTTATCACCATCAAAATTACCTGTAAAATATTGCGTGGCAGAGCCCCCTTGCGGTCCGCCGGGGTTGATATTGACCAACAGTACCCACGTTTTTTTGCCATCAGCCGCAGTTAAAGGGAAAAGGTCGGGACATTCCCAAACGCCGCCGTGTGCTCCAAAGTGTTCACCAAACTGGCTTTCCTTCGTCCAGCTTTTAAGATCCTTTGATGAATAAAAAGTGATACGATCTTTTGTAGCTAATGACATGATCCATTTTTTTTCCGGTGCATACCACATCACATTAGGGTCACGAAAATCACTTATACCGGGGTTCTTCAGCACAGGATTGCCTGCGTATTTCTTCCATGTTTTGCCTTCGTCGTTACTGTAAGCCAGGCTTTCATTTTCTGTATCGTTCTTTCCGTCTTTTTCTTTTGCCTGGTTATGGTGCGTAAATATGGCAACTAACGGCGGTTGCCCGTTTTTACCAAATCCGCTGGTGTTATTATAATCAACCACCGCACTGCCCGAAAAGATCAACCCGATACTATCAGGGTACAACGCTATGGGCTTATTTTTCCAATGTATCAGGTCGGTACTGGTGGCGTGGCCCCAGTGCATTGGCCCCCAAACGGTGCCTTTGGGGTAGTACTGATAAAAGAGGTGATAAGTACCTTTATAATAAACCAGCCCGTTGGGGTCATTCATCCAGTGTGCCGGAGGCGAAAAATGGATCTGCGGGCGGTATTGCTCCCGGTAGGTACCCTTCATGTTATTCTGAGCAAAGGCAACTGAAGAAATCAGTATTAAGACAATTATATATTTGACTCTGCCTATCATTCTAATGAATTAATGTTTTTTCTATTTGTTCAAGTGATGTCCCCTTGGTTTCGGGCATTATCTTCCAAACAAAGATCAATTGCAATACCATCATTACCGTAAAAAACAGGAAGGTGCTTCCACCACCTAATTTTTCGGCAAAGTATGGGAATGAGAAAGTAATAAGCGCGGCCATTACCCAATGGGTAAAACTGCCCAGGGTTTGTCCTTTAGCTCTTACCTGGTTGGGGAATATCTCTGATATAAATACCCAGATAACCGCACCCTGCGAAAAAGCAAAGAAAGCCATAAAGCAAACCAATGAACCGGTTACATAATAACCGCCGAAATTTTCTGTGTAGAATGAATAGGAAACTACACCGAGGGTCAATATCAATCCAAAAGAACCGATCAGCATAAGCTTGCGCCGGCCCGTACTGTCGATAAATTTAATAGCAAGCATAGTAAATATCAGGTTGACGACACCGAGGTAAGTTGTAGATCGCAGGGAGTCAGTTTTACTAAAGCCCGTCATCTCAAAAATGCGGGGGGCATAGTACATGATAGCATTTATGCCTGATACCTGGTTGAAAAACGCGAAAAGAATAGCCAGCGTGGCGGGGAACCGATAGCGTTTGGTGAAAATATGCTCGCCTCCCTCATCTTTTGCATCGTCGGCATTTGCATTTATAATATTGGTATAATCTTGTTCATATCCTTCCGGGTTGATCACCTTTAATGTCTGTTTGGCATCATCATGGTTCAATCCGTGCAGGATAAGCCAGCGTGGGCTTTCGGGCACTAAATTTAGCAGCAGCAAAAACAGTAAAGACGGAACTGCCATTACACCAAGCATATAACGCCATGAATCATGAAGATTTTGCCCTAAGATCCCGATAAGATAATTTGACACGAAAGCTATCAAAATGCCCAAAACTATATTGAGTTGAAAAAGTATGACCAGGCGCCCGCGGGACTTGGCGGGTGATATTTCAGAAATATAGATCGGTGCGGTAACTGATGATGCACCGATACCCAAACCGCCTATAAACCTTAATACCATAAACAGGTACCAATTGGTGGCGAGTGCAGAGCCCAATGATGAAAACAAAAAGATAAAAGCGATGATGACCAATGTTTTTTTACGACCAAGCCCATCAGCCGGGATCCGGCCAAATAAAGCACCGAAAACGGTACCTATAATTGCGATGGAAATGGTTAAACCATGTAAGGTAGGGTCAAGGTTCCAATATACCTGGATGGCTTTTTCGGCGCCCGATATAACTGCCGTATCAAAACCAAACAGGAATCCACCAAGGGCCATTATTATTGACCATACAATAACTTTTCTTTGAATCATAACAAGAGGTTTATAAATGAAGGTTGCTCAAATATAAACTTTATACAATTAGCTGATATCTTTCTGATTAAATAAAAAAGGCCAGGTGATTGCTCAACCTGACCTTAATAAAGGTCCCTTGTCATTTGGATAGTTTTGTTTATTTACTTAACTTTTAGTCGCAAGTACCGTCAGCTTTTCAATAATCGGGGGCTGTGACAATAACCTATCGGCATTGGCCATTAAAGCTGCAGCTATTGGCCCGCTAAGATGGGCTTCACGCCCTTCTTCAGCTTCAAAAGTATCAAAAATGCCAAAAGTTGAAGGGCCTGTTCGCCATGCGTACCAGGTAACTGTATCCGGCTCCGCTTCGGCCAAAGATAATGCGCTTTTTAAAAAATCTGCTACTTCCTGTTCTTTGCCTGGCCTGGCCTCCAGTCTTGCTAACAGTGCTAATTTTACCATCATTTTAATTTTTTAAGTTTCAACCTATTGTATAACAGATTTAGGCGATAGTAGTTGAGTAAGATTTGCATTTTTTTCTCCCGGACAAATTACCTGTACAGTTCAGGCTTTTATTAGTTGAGTCTTCTCATATAAAACAACAATAATAAATAATGAAGCTGTTATGAAATTTTAATTTTGTATCTTATTCAAAGGATCATCAATGTAGCAATATCAATTACATGTGCCCGCACCCTATTGACCAGGTCGGATCTAATAATAATCGCTATCTATCTATTCCCGGTATGTTTTTAACCCCCTTATTTAAATAATGTACAAAGGCAGAATATTCAGACCTAAAATAATTGATACTCTTAAAGATTACACTTGGGCAAAGCTTTATAAAGATGCTGTTGCCGGTATAATTGTAGGCATTGTTGCACTGCCTTTAGCCATTGCCTTCGCCATAGCTTCGGGTGTTTCGCCCGAGAAGGGGCTTTTTACCGCCATTATTGCCGGCTTCGTTATATCAGCCTTAGGTGGCAGCAGGGTACAAATAGGCGGGCCTACAGGAGCATTTATTGTAATAGTATATGGCATTGTTCAGCAATTTGGTATTAATGGCTTAATTGTGGCCACTTTTATAGCAGGTATACTGCTTATTATAATGGGTATTGCCAGGCTTGGCAATATCATTAAGTTTATCCCACATCCATTGATTGTTGGCTTCACTGCAGGAATAGCGTTAATTATATTTTCGTCACAGATGAAGGATTTCTTTGGCCTGAAAATGGGGATTGTGCCAGCAGATTTTATAAACAAGTGGTTAGCTTACAGCCATAATATTACTTCGGTAAATATTTACGCGCTGGCAGTTGGGGTGGCTACTTTGGGCATTATACTGCTATGGCCTAAAGTTACTCATAAAATTCCAGGCTCATTAATTGCCATTCTTGTTACCACCCTGGCTGTATATTTTTTTAAGTTACCGGTAGAAACCATTGGCAGTCGTTTTGGGGTAATACCTTCCTCGTTACCTAAACCTGTTATACCGGGCATTAGCTGGGCAGTTATTCAGCAACTTATCAAGCCCGCGTTTACTATCGCGCTGCTTGGGGGTATAGAATCCCTGCTATCAGCAGTAGTGGCCGATGGTATGATAGGTGGTAATCACCGGTCAAATACGGAGTTAATTGCCCAGGGTATTGCCAATATGTGTTCTTCTGTTTTTGGAGGTATTCCTGCAACTGGTGCTATTGCCCGCACAGCTACTAATATTAAAAACGGTGGGCGCACCCCGGTAGCAGGTATAGTACATGCTGTAGTACTATTTGCGATATTGTTATTTGTTGGTAAATGGGCCGCCTATATCCCAATGGCCACCCTTGCAGGTGTGCTGATTATAGTTGCCTATAATATGAGCGAATGGCAAAACTTCATTTCAATTGTAAAGGGCTCTAAAAGTGATGCTGCTGTGTTGTTGACTACTTTCTTTTTAACTGTATTGGTAGACCTTACTGTGGCCATTGAAATAGGAATGATACTGGCTGCATTCCTTTTTATGCGAAACATGATGAAATCGAGCTTTGTGGAACAGTTGAATTTTCCTTCGCACAACCAGGATGGTGATTTGAATAAGTATGAATTACCTGCAGGAGTTGATGTTTTTGAGATAAACGGGCCATTGTTTTTTGGCGCTGCCTATAAATTTAAAGATGCCATGAAACAAATAGCAGGGCCGGCAAAAATATTGATCATCCGCATGAAAAATGTACCTGTAATTGATGCCACCGGTATTCATGTACTAAAAGATGTTAATAAAGAAATTAAGGCCAATGGAACAAAGTTAATTATTACAGAAATAAGCAGCGAGCAGGTGATGGCCGAATTAAAAAAGACGCGGCTGTTATTCCAAATTGGAAAAGCAAATGTTACGGATACCTTTGAAAAAGCTATAAAACGGAGCAATGAAGTACTGTTAAATAAACAGTCTTCTACATAAATGTATTAAAACAAATATTTACTAAATGCTGTATTATAGTTACCAATATCCCAGTTATGAAATACGCATATATTTTAGGTTCCAACGCTTTTGTAAGTCCGGATGGATTTATCTCTTATACAGAAAATGGTGAAACGAAAACATTTTTAAGCATCCGGTCAATTTATCATGATACGGCTGCGGATTCGCGGCTATCAATTGATCTTGACATTAAAGATATGTATGGCAGGGATTTTAAACTCACCAATAATCAAACTGATAATACAACCGGTGTTAATATGGCAGAACGCGACCGGGTACTGTTAACCAATAATGATGGCACAACCATTATAGATATTCACCAATTGGATGATGAATCGGCTATGCGCCTTGAGCATAACATTATTGCCGAACTGGAAGTACATGCACCAATAGCGGTTATCCGCATCCGTGGAAATTTCATGCTTGGCGGGATACATATAGAAATTGATAACGAAAAGCTGTTTGTCAATGATAATTCTATTGCTAATTCAACGCATGCAAGTCATACTAACCTGCAATTTGTTCCGTCTGATATAGTTTTGTAGCTCATTTAATGGACTAAATCATTTCTTTTATACCATCCCATTACCAACCATATCATCTGGTTATAGGTGCGTAATCCCTTTGGTTGATTATTGGCCTTCAAAAAATTATCATAAAAGAAACTGCTTAACATTTCTACCTTTCCCTCATATGATATCCAATATTCGCGTTCTGTTTTAAAATCATTCAGAACTTGTGGAGATATCCGTTTTTTCAATTCTTTACGTGCAATACTGTCCTGATGCTTCAGGGCAAACATAAACTCCTCAACCCCCAGGTAGTAAGCGGAATAGCGCAATAAACGGTCTTTTGATTGTGTGCCAGCCAGGAAGCCAACGAAGTTGGCTTCATCCTCGGGGCCATAACCCATTTGGTGAGACATTTCATGACAGGCTACAAAAGGCCTGAGGAACACAGGCATTTGGTAATTGATCTGTGATTCAGTAGTAAAAGGGTTATAATAACCTGATGTGCCAATATAATTGAGCAAGGGTGAAAGGATGGACGGTTTAATTTGCGGACTATAAGTATGGAAATATGCCGGGCCATCAGTAAGAACAGTAACAGCCGCTATTGCCGTTTTATAAATAGTTGTATTGCCTTGTTGCAAATCGGTGCTGTTTATCCGTGCACGGCAGGCGTTGGCGCTATCGATAAGCATGGAGGTCACCGATTTCAGATCAGCAACAGTATAACCGCTGTCGGGCAGGTTTAATCTTTCTGCAGCCGACGGCCTGTAGTAGTTCATCCCCCAAAAAAGATAAAATGCAAGTGCAAAAACCTGTACCCCTATTGTAAGGCCAAGCAGAAAAAATCCGGCCGACTTCCATTCGCGCTTAACAGACAGCCTAATCAACTTTACCAGCGCAAAAACCAAATAACTGATAACGGCGATATAAAACAGATCGCCAACGCTAAATGGGAAAAGATTAAAAACCGGGTGAAGTATATGGCAGATAACGGGATATAAGCCATTACAATAATAGCGTTCAACCGCATGCGGATGATCAGCAAACAACATTAGTAAAAACCACACTAATGCCAGCGATACTATTGTTATCACTCTTATTTTTAAACGCCTTTTAGTTTTATCCAATAGTTTAACCATTTAAGCAAATATAATATCCTGATCTATATTATAAATAAAAAGCCTTCCGTCCTGATAGCTATCAGAAACAGAAGGCTTTTGTAACAAGATTACCAATAGGATTATTTAATAGTAACCGGCACTGCTAAGTTTTCCCAAAGGAGCACAAAACCATTTTTGGTTATTTTAAAGGTCATACGTTCGTTAAATGCTTCTGATTTCATCGACGTTGTGTTTGCAACCAATACATCTTTTGAGGCATCATCAGTTGTTGATCCATCCATCTTTATTCCCCACTGACCTGTTTGAGAATTGAAAATCACTTTCCATTCCTTTTCTCCAGGTTTAGTATACAAACTGTATTTACCGGCAGGCAATGTTTTTCCGCCAATCTTTATGTCCTTACTGGTTTCAAATATGGTTGCCGGGTTAGCACCTGTTCTCCATATTTGGTCATAAGGAACCAGTCCACCCCAAATTTTTCTTCCTTTAACAGAGGGACTGCCATAAGAGATCTTAATTGTGGAACCGGCCACGGTACCACTTACACTATCGCGCGGACTTGCCATTGGTTTTTTTTGCCCAAAGGCAACAGCGGATACCAAAAAAGCAATCGCAAAAAGCGATAATGACTTTAATTTAAATAGCTTTCTCATAGTAATTTTTAATTGATTTGAGTATAAAGATAAGTTGAAATTTTTGATTGATAGCAGGCGAAAGCCACTATTATTTATGAGATAGAAGCTTTGATATTATTATTCTGCAATAATTAAAACCCAATTAATATACTGATTGTTTAAATTTAACACTCACACTGCAGTTAGGAATTGACCGAAAGGTTAAACAATTGTTGTGAGTTGGCCCCTGCTGTAATGGTGGGGGTTTTTATTTTTCCTTCACAGATATAAGTCAGATTCTTCTAAAAAAAATAAACCGGCAGACTCTGGGAATATTAGAGAATTAATTCATATATTGCCTAATAATTAATTGTTTCGTTTAATAACAATTTTATTAATTGATGCGAATAATTAAAACTCATGCTCTCTTATATAAAAACTGTGGATATTGAAACTTTTGCATTGCTAAAGGACCAGACAATTGAAGTGTGTACTTTTTTGCTTGTAACGCGCGATTTTGCCTCAGGAAAAGGCATGCAAAAAAATGTTAATCAAATAGACTCTGCTCTCGCGGAGAATAATCGCATGCTTAGATTGGTTAATAACCAATTGTATGATCTGAATAAAACTAATTCGGTTAACAGGATAGGCTTTTTTGATACTATTTAAAGCTTTTTAAAATACCGCGCCCTTAGATAACAACTTTGTTACAATCCACTACAGCAGGGCTATTAAACTGGCACGATGTTGGTCAATCATTACAATAGATACTACAGCTATAATGCCTTATATTAAACTTTGGCGCATTTAAGCCAGTATTGGTGTTCTTTTAAAGGCTTTTCAACAATTTTCATTAAACACTGTTGATAAAACGGGGCAAAAATGCCCTATAAGTCATTATTTAATACCCAGATATAAAGTAAATTTGTTTTACGAACGAAAGTTCATTTTTGTTGTACCTAACTAATATCAATTCAATATGTCAAGACTCGTAATAATTGACGACGATCCAATTCATCATAAGATCGTACAATTTATGCTAACCAAGAATGAGTTGGCCAAAGAAACCACCTATGCTTTTGACGGTAAGCTTGTACTTGATTATTTGCAGGAAAACAGGTTGAAAATAAGTGCGTTGCCTGATTTTATATTTCTTGATCTTTATATGCCAGGTAACAGCGGTTGGGATTTTCTGAATGGTTTCCAGGAAATTTATAAAACCCTGAAAAAAGAGATCCAGATATATGTGGTGTCTTCATCCATATTCCAGATGGACATCAACCGGTCAAAAGGATATCCTTTTGTTACCTCTTACATCACAAAACCTTTGATGAAAGGTGTTTTTGAAAATATTAAGAGAAAAACGTTACAGATAACCGGTCCGCAATTAAACTGAGCTGATTTTACTATTTTAATAAGTTGGTATCCATTCCAACTTATTAAAATACACTTCCATTGCAGAAACAATTAGGCTTCTGGCAAAAATTATCAATAGCAAATCCCCTTTCTGTTGTAATACCATTTGTCGCCATTGCTTCTTTATTCCTATTAGAAACAATTTCCTGATTTCAATATCCTCGCCAGACCGGGGAGTTTAATTTAGCCTTTAATTAACCTGCCGCCCTAATTATAAATTCTCGCTTCAAATTCAAACTTAAATCCCTTTTAATTTTAACATTAAACCATAAGTTTAAACTTATAATTAACAATTACCCTTTTATGGGATAATTTTCCCCGGTTTTACGGGACAAACGCTGCTTTATTTTCCTCAATTTTCCACAAGATTAATCAATATACACAAAAAGAAATATTTTTATACTTAAATAACCAATAATTAATTGCGGGTACAGTTTTTGGAAACTATCTATCATAGTTGCTTACAGATAAAATAATTAAAGTTTTAAAAGCCATGAAAAAAAACCGTTTCACACCAACAAATCTCAAATATTAATCGTAAAACTCCCTAAGGGGGGCTGTTGATATACCGTTGCATTACCTATCTTAATATATCATAAAAGCATCTTTACATCTTAAAAATTATGAAAACTTCTACTTTGTTTAAATACCTGCCACTAATAGCATTATTCATTTCCTTTGGAAGCTGCAAAAAAAACTCTTCGTTGCCCGGTAACCCCGCACCAACCAATGTGGTTGATATAAATCCGGTGTTGAACCCTATTATTGCCCATACTACCGGTAATTATGATTTTAATGATACTACATTAACCGATAAAGGCTGGACAAAAACATTTGAAGATAATTTTGATGGTGACCTTTCTAAATGGAACATATGGACCGGAGGAGGTTTTCAACAAGAATTGCAATGCTATCAAGCTTCAAATTTGCAAATAGTGGGTGGCGTTTTACAGATAAGCGCGAAAAATGAGACGGTAACGGGTCCTATATCACTTAATAACGATACTGTAAAATCTTTCAATTATACATCAGGTGCTATTCAATGTAAAACCGATATATCTGCCAATACTACAACACCTAAAGTAAGGATAGTGGCAAGGATAAAAATAGCCAATGGATATGGATTGGCAACAGCTTTCTGGAGTTTTGGGGATAATTGGCCTCAACAGGGCGAAATTGATTACCTGGAAGCCCGGGGAGATGATCCAACAAAATATTTTACAGATTATTTTTATGGCCCAACCTTAAACAAAAGTGTAGTTGCTATATCAGATTCGTATGAAGAAAATCGCACAGATGGCGATCTTTCATCAGGCTACCATGTTTATACTATGGAATGGAGTAAAAATAGCCTCACATCTTACATTGATGGTCAAGTGGTTGAAACAAAAGTTTCGGCCCATGTTGCAGACCTTTTTGGCAAAACAGAACATATTACGTTAAACCTGGCCGTAGGGGGCTTACTATTTAATGCATTGACCGTCGCAGATATTGCACCCGGGACTATGTACGTTGATTATGTAAAGGTATTCACCTCAAAATAATAACCGTTATTCCTTTAAATAATTGAGTGCCTTACATCATGGTGTAAGGCACTTTCTCATTATAATTGGTCGTAATTTTAACTAATGCTTTTCTCTATTTGTAACAATCCCGAGAGCTTTTACAGCTTTGCCATCTTATGACAATAACCGCGGGCTTGAAGCGTTTTAGCCGAAACCAACCCTTTTTCCACCTATGAATAAACAAGTCAGCCTGGCCAAAACACGCTATAATACCGACAGTAACGGCCAGGATCAGTGCTGGCGCCTGGTTCTTGATGGCGAGGAAATCCTGGTGGAATCCGTACATATTAATGCGCCCGTATCTACGTCGAGGGATTGGATAGCACCCATTGGAAAGTTCAAACATCACATATCTGTAAGCAACTGTAATGTAATGATTGATGGGGAAGGAATCGCGTTAATCACTGCAAAGTGTTTAGATAATCGTTGCAAGTGATGGGGTTGTTCAGAAAGCCACACCAAAGTGACTAAAAACTATTTAATGGTATGCCATAATCATAAACAATGTACATTTGGATCTACGGTTAAACTTATTTTGTTTTTAACAGTTTAACAAACCATCTTAGCACATATTTTGCCATTAATGAACGATAAGAGCAAGCCTTTGTATATCCTATTATTTGTGCTTGCGCTTGTGGTTAATTTTGCAGGCATCAATGTTAAATTTTTTACGGATGATCCCGGCCTTTACGCTTCCATATCCAAAAGCTTAATATACAGAAAAGAGTTTTGGGAGCTGTTCACCTATAACCGGGATTGGCTCGACAAGCCCCATTTTCCCTTCTGGATGGTAATGTTAAGTTTTAGATTATTCGGCATCACCGTTTGGGCGTACCGATTGCCAGCCCTACTCTTTTTTCTGCTCAGTTTACTTTATACCTGGCTTTTTGCTAAAAAGCATTATGGACAAGAAATAGCATGGATAGCGGTTTTGATATTGGCAAGTTCACAACACCTGATTATGTCAAATACCGACGTAAGGGCCGAGCCTTACCTGGTGGCCCTGGTAATAGGCAGCATTTATCACATCAGCAAGCTGGAGGAACGTTTTACCCTTGCTGATTTACTTATGGCCGCCCTTTTAACCGCCTGCGCAATAATGACCAAGGGAATATTTGTTATAGTAGCAATTTATGGGGCATTATTGGGGCAACTTGTTTTTCAAAAAAAATACAATCAAATATTTAAGTTTAAATGGATATTACTGCTATTGCTTACGTTTGTTTTTACCCTGCCAGAGTTTTATGCCTTATATATCCAGTTTGATCTGCATCCTGAGAAAACAGTTTTTAATAAACACCATGTATCAGGCATAAAATGGTTTTTGTGGGACAGTCAGTTTGGCCGTTTTGTAAATAATGGTCCCATTACACGAAAATCCGGCGATATATTTTTTTACCTGCATACACTATTATGGGCTTTTGCGCCCTGGTGCCTGATGTTTTATTATGCCGTGTATAAAAACATAAAAGAGATATGGTTGAAGAGAAAACTGGCCGAATATTACACTATTAGCGGGGGGCTTTTACTGTTGCTGCTTTTTTCGTTATCCCGGTTCCAGCTTCCATTTTATACTAATGCAATTTTCCCGCTGTTTGCTATTATTACCGCTCCGTTTTGTTATAAACAATTAACCCGTTTTGGAACATCTTTCAGGCTGGCAAGCCTGTGGGTTTATGCTGCATTATTGCCCCTGGCTATCTTTATAATCAATTATTTTTTGGCGCCCCGGCAACCCGTATTCTTAATAATTGATTGCGCGGCATTTGCCATTGTAGCTTCCATTATCACATTTAATGCAAAAACACGGCATCTGCGAGCTTTTTGCTTTGCCTGCACAGCTGTTCTGTTCGCAAACTTTTACCTGAATACTGATTTTTACAATGAGGTTGTGGCTTACAAAGGACAGATAAAGGCCGCGGATTATATCAACCAAAAACAGCTTGATAAATACCGTATTTATTCGCTTACCTATGAGAATAATGTTTTTCAATTTTACGCCAACAGACCGGTGGATCTTATGCCTCTTGATAGCTTCATTAACTTTAAGCCCTTAGCCCCTACCGCTTTTTTTGTCAATCACAGGTCTATGGATTTGTTGATACGGAGAAGGGCCGACTTTAAAGTGATAAAGGCATTTCAAAACTATCCGCAGGAAAATATTTCACCTGTATTTATTAATAAAAACACCAGGGGCAAAATGCTTGATAGCGTTTACCTCATCAGCAAATAAGGCTATTCTATTCAGCGTCGCTACCGCCGTTGATCATATCTGATACAATGCCTTTACTTTCTTTTCTTTCAGCTAAAAATACCCCCGCCAAATGAACAATAATAAAAGCAATTATAAGGTACATACAAAAGCTGTGTATTTCTCTTATCGCATGTATGGCCTTTAATGCCGGAACGTCATCCTCAAAAGCCAAACATAACCCGGTGATCACCTGGATAATCAGCAAACAATAAAATACCGCATAAATAGATTTTACCATCAGTTCGTGCCGGGCCAACTGCCTGTTTTGTTTGATGATGCAGTAATGATGATAGGCGCTCTTTATTTTCCGGATAAGTTTTTGATCGGCAAGCTGAAAAATTTCTAGTACAAGTCGAAACAACAATAAAGCCGCAAGTACATAACCAAAATAAGTGTGGATGGTCCATACCTTATCGCTTATTTCATGAGCCGCATGCCGGGCCTGGTCAGCGGTGACAGAAACTTTGTCGTTTGATAATTCGTTTTGAATGATCCCGGCATTGCTTCTGCCGTTAGTGATAGTACTGTCTATAAGTACGGTGAGCAGGGAACCTGTAATGACAGCCGCGCTTAGCCAATGCCATAAACGCAAAGGGGACGAATATTTTTTGTTACGTTTTGGATGCTGAACATCTTTAAGTACAGGCTCAATAATTGACATATTTACTTAATATTTAAATTAGGCACAGTGATCTGTTTATGGTAAGATTTACTACTTACAAGTAATTCTATTTTCTAAATATTGAAAATTAAAGTCGAATTCTGTTATAAATCTGAAGTTTAAAAATTCAGATTTACTTCAAATTTCAGTAATAGCTTTATTACAAAAAATGTTAAACTGGCTATAATTAATTTTTTAGGTTTGATTTCACAAATTACCCTATGCGATCATCCATACTATTAACCTTCTTTTTAATATTAGCAGTTAGCGGTTTAAAAGCCCAGGATAATTATGAGATACAGGTTTATGGTTCAGAAACCGTTGAAAAGGGGCGCACCATGCTGGAGCTGCACAGCAATTTCACGCTCGATGGCAGCAAAACCATAGTTGATGGCGAACTACCTACTAACCATGTTTTTCACGAAACCATTGAAATAACCCATGGCTGGACGCCCTGGTTTGAGACAGGCTTTTATTTTTTTAATACCATTGGCAACGATGGGCGCACAGCATATGTGGGTTCGCACATCCGCCCACGTGTAGCAGTACCTGAGAGCTGGCACTGGCCTGTTGGGGTAAGCCTGTCGACCGAATTTGGTTTTCAAAAAAGCGCCTATTCTGCTAATACATCAACCCTGGAGATAAGGCCGATAGTTGATAAAAAATGGGGGAAGTTATATATCGCTGTAAATCCGACTTTAGATCAGAGTTTTGCCGGGCCGGATGCTAACCGGGGACTGATCTTTTCGCCAAATGTGAAAGGAAGTTACGATGTTACAAAAGTAGTTGCATTAGGGCTTGAATACTATGGCAGCACGGGCCCCTTTTTTCATTATGATCCACGGCAAGC
>JAQBOK010000070.1 GCA_028288085.1 Mucilaginibacter sp. | reverse complement strand
ATCCGAATTTTGAAGACAGGGTATCTGTTTTTGAAACAATCCAAAAGGCTGATCAGCTATTACATTTACCATATCATTCCTATGAGCCTATTGTCAGGTTTTTCAATGAAGCAGCAACAGATCCTTTTGTAAGAGAAATCCATGTTTCGTTGTACAAAATAAGTCATAATTCGTTTATACTTAATTCCTTGATCAGTGCTGCACGAAATGGTAAAAGAGTTATAACTTATATAGAGCTAAATACGAGGCTGGATATATACGAAAATTTGCAGTGGGCAAGAAGAATGCGTGATGCAGGGATCAAAATTGTGATAAGCGATCCGGCTCTTAAGGTGCATGCAAAAATGGCATTGGTTAAGCGTAAAATGCAGAAAGGGTGGGAGCGTTATGCTTTTTTAGGCACGGGTGGTTTTTACCGGCTAACGAGCAGAGAAATGATAGATCATGCTTTGCTCACCAGTCATAGAGAATTAACAAATGAATTGGAGCTGTTATTTGGTTATTTGTACACGCAAGACGAACCTAAAAAATTTAAATACCTTCCGTTTAATTTTCTTTTTGTAACGCAGTTTAATTTTCAAAAAAGAATTGTTGAACTAATAGACCGGGAAATTGCAAATTTTAATGCAGGACTAAAGGCATTCATTACGATTAAAATTAATCAGCTCCAGGATCATTTTTTGATAGATAAACTTTACCAGGCAGGCCAGGCTGGTGTTCCGGTTCATATAATAATAAGCGAAAGTTGCAGTCTCATTTCAGGGTTACCATCGTTAAGTGATAATATTATAGTGAGCCGGCATGTAGACAGATATATTGAAAATACCCGGATATTTTATTTTGGTAATCGTGGGAATGATGAAATATATTTATCTTCTTGCGACTGGACTTATCGCAATCTTCACCGGCGAATCGATATTTGTTTTCCTGTTTTAGATGAAAATCTAAAAAATCAGATGCGGCAGGTTTTAAGAAATTATGCAAATGATAACCAAAAATCAGTCAGGTTAGATTTGTATCAGAATAATCTTCGCATTGCAGAAGATTTTCGAATAAAAGTACGTGCACAAGAAGTGAACTATAAGTTGGTAGACAAGCTGGAACGTAATTCTACAAAAAAATATGATTGATAAGTAATAGGTATAATCATAAAATATTTACCGTAGAATTAGCAATCTGCCGATACAATCCTAACATGACTTTATATAGGTTCTTGTAATTTTTAGGTAATCATTAGCTCATTTATCATGTGCTATAAAAACTATATGATTATATTTGAAATCTATAACTGTATCAATAAAAGCACATTATACGCATGGGGATAACTGATCGTAGAGAACGGCTAAAAATTCAGGTCCGTTCCGACATCATTAAAACAGCAAAAGATATTGCACGTGAAGACGGATGGACTGCGGTTTCAATTCGAAAAATTGCAGAGGTAATTGAATACAGCCCACCAATTTTATATGAATATTTTGAAAGTAAAGATAAATTATTGGAAGCTATCCGAATGGAAGGCTTTGACTATTTACAAGGAGAATTTGTTAAAATAAAGAGCCATTTCAGCAACCCGGAAAAGCAATTATTTGAAGTATCTCAATGTATCTGGAATTTTGCCGTCGACAATCCTGAAATTTATCAGGTCATGTTTAATCTTGAAGGCGCATATTGTGATTCCAAGCGTGTATATACAGAGGCAATGACAATTAAAGGGAATCCGGTTTGGGAAATGATAGCAGGTTTGAGACCGAAAGCGGCTGAACTTGTTACAAAAGCATATTACGAATGGTGGTGTCTGACACATGGATTTATATCCATAACGATGACCACACAACCGAAATATGCGTTATCCCAGGCGGAGCCGATTTATGTTGACACAGTGCGCCGGTTTATAAAAACACTTACGTAGCTAATGGCATTGTTTGTTGGCGTACCTCCACTTTACTTTGGTGATAAACCTGAGAATATGAAGGTACGCTTCTTACTATCCAGGCATTTCCTCCAATTACAGAATCATGCCCTATAACCGTTTCTCCACCTAAAATGGTAGCATTAGCATAAACAATAACATTATCTTCAATAGTCGGATGCCTTTTTTTTGATGCAAGTGATTTTGAAACCGATGTAGCTCCCAAAGTTACTCCCTGATATAATTTTACATTATTGCCGATTTTTGTTGTTTCACCAATGACAATTCCGGTTCCGTGATCTATAAAGAAAGAATGTCCGATTACTGCATTGGGATGAATATCAATCCCGGTTTGGCTATGTGCATATTCGGTTAACATTCTTGGCAAAAGCGGAATTTTTAATTTGGCAAGAATATGCGCAATTCGATAAGTAGCAATGGCCATAAAACCCGGATACAAAGCAATTACCTCTTCAATACCTACCGAAGCCGGGTCGTTGTCTGTTATTGATTTAGCATCCTGAAGGAGCATTTCATATATTTCAGGTATCTGATCAAATACATAATTTAAAATTTCCTCCTTATTTTCGCTGACCTCCTTAGATAAAGGT
>JAQBOK010000068.1 GCA_028288085.1 Mucilaginibacter sp. | reverse complement strand
CCTGTGTTATAATTGATACTTTGTAAAACCGGACTGATATTACCGGATACCAACAATGGATAAACGGTCACCGTTGCAGAGCTGCTATTAACACTTGCACTGTTGCTGGTCGATACTAAATGATAATAAGTGGTTGTGGTCAGCACGCCAGGCGTGTATGCTAATGCTGTAGCTCCGGAAACATTTGTCCAGGTGCTGTTATTAGGTGAGCTTTGCCACTGATAAGTACATGTTCCATTTCCACCTGTTGCTGCTGTTGCTGTAAGGGCTGTCGGTGTTGTATTGTAATTGATGCTTTGCGATGCAGGACTGGTATTACCGGATACCAGTTGCGGGTAAACTGTTACCGTTGCTGAATTGCTGTACGAAACAAGGTCGGAAATGTTTGTTAGCACAGCCCTGAAATAAATGGTCGTGGTCAGGTTGCCTGGTGTGTATGATGTTGCTGTGGCACCTGATATACTGGTCCAGATGCTGTTATTCGGTGAGCTTTGCCATTGATAAGTGTAATTTACTACATCTACCGGATTGGTCACTGAAATTGTCCCCGGGCTGGTATTATAGTTGGTTGATAAAGCAACAGGGCTTATCGAAGCTGTTGGTGCAGCCAGCACTTGCACAGCTAAGCCATTCGCTGCCGTAGAGCCCAAAATATTGAATGCGGTACAATTAATTATCGTGTATCCCGAAAATGAAACGCTCCAATGAACCGTCGCGGTATTGCCGACATTGGTGATCGTTCCCGCACTGCCGTTGGATAAGGTCCAGGTATAGCCGGATGCTCCGCTTGCTGAAGTAACAGTATAGGTAGAAGTCGTCGTTCCGGGTGTAATTGGTGTGGGGCCTGTCACCGGCCCCGGCATATCCGGAGGATTGGTAGGCTGGGTAACCAGGGGGATAATCCCTCCCTTTATCTGCGCCTGCACCTGTAAACTGCCGCAAATAAGGCTTAACAAGAATATTAAAGATGTTATTTTTCTTGTACAAGGTGCCTTGCGACTTAATATTTTGTAAATTGAAGACGTTTTAACTTTACTGATATCAATGTAACTGCCCAGCTCTCTTTTTAGTGATCCAAACATCCCCTGTTTTCCTGCCTTCATAATTTTTTTAATATTCATCTCTGATAAGTGATTAGGTGTTTTACTGCCGTTTTACATTCATGAATAAAATAAAGATAATCGTAACCGTAATTCCTTGAAGTTACTTTTGTCGTTGGGGTCATCATCCATAATACCTGTAATGAGATACCATTTGTTAAAATCACCTCGCTGCTGAACAGCTGGCGCGCCACCGACAATATTTAAAAGTGACTGAGAAGCGGCTAAATTGGTACGCTGTCCCGTTATAGGCAATATCATTTGTGAGAAATATTAATATCCCGGCCAAATAATTTCACGGTGACAAAAAGTGAAACTAAAATACTGTAAGTAAGCTGTATCATACTATTTCCAATTAAACCAGTTTTAATCAGTTACCTCTTGCATAATTATAATTCACAGCTTTAATTAATGGTATATTGCTTTTACCCAATACTTCCTTATAAGTTCTGACCAGCCTTCCGATAGCATCATACTGAAACCTCGTGTAAAGATTGTTGTTGCCCAGGATATAGGTAAGTTCACCTGTTACGGTGTCATATACGTATGCTGTGGCCAAAGCTGCAGTAGGCTGAAAGCGGAAATCATCAAAATACAGCGGATTAGGTGAATAATTTGTACAACCTACCATAAGGTTGCCTCCTGTTATCGCGCTCGCCGGAACTGTCATTTCCAACAAATACCATCCAGCTGCGGTTTTGCTATATGATTGCGCAGGTGTTACCGCTGTACCCCCGTTCACCTGGTAATATAAACTTGCCTGGTTAACATTGGAGGCCGTAGGCTTTACCCATACCGAGACGGAATAACTTTTATTGCCGGGACTAATAAGGTTATACATAAACCCCTGCGATCTGGCCGCTACAAGCAAGCTTTTTGTACCCGTATGCGAATTGGTGGTATCGCTAACCACCGCACCGTT
This sequence comes from Mucilaginibacter sp., assembly GCA_028288085.1. Taxonomy (GTDB): domain Bacteria; phylum Bacteroidota; class Bacteroidia; order Sphingobacteriales; family Sphingobacteriaceae; genus Mucilaginibacter. Next base: position 6,391 of record JAQBOK010000068.1, on the reverse strand, counting down.
CATGGGCGAAACCTGGTTACTGAAATAGCCATTGCTCAATTTTGCATCCTCTGCCCCCGAATAAGCAATTTCGTTGTATTGCGCCGGGCCACCTGTAATTAAAACTTTGCTGTTACTATGCCCCATACGGGTTGCAGCAAAGTTGTTATTGATATCTTTTGCCTCCAAAGCCGCAGAGTAAACATTGTATTGGGTGATTTGTGCGGTTTTCTTCCATGATGGATTGCTTGCCCCCCCAGCAGATAATTGACCTGGCGGAAGGAAATAATCAGTAAATGAACTATACGGTGCAACGTTATTAGCTGATGATCCTGAGGGCGTCCATTTATAGCTGGCTTTCATTCGCCAAATACCAAGTTGCCCATTTGTATTCATGTCACTAACAAGTAAGTTGCCGTCTGGGTCTAAAACATTTGTATCATTAGCCCAGGTTTGCACTGAAGCAGTAACCACACCGACCTTAATGTTATTTACATCAACACTGAAGGTATAATTTGATGCCTGCTGCGAAAGCATTTGTTTATGCTGGGTGGCTCCCGGGTCATCATCGTGTGTTTTTAGCCCTAACGCCGGGTATGTTAGCGTCGGGATTCCCCCTACCGAATAACCCGCCATATAAGCCGGCGTTGCCACACTTATAAAACGGTTGCCATAAGAATCGGTCGTAAGGGTTTGGGTAATAGCACCGGTATAAAAATCATAAGCCAGATTTGTTTGGCTCATGCTTGTCCCGTTCTTATAGTCAATTTGTGTGGTGCTAGTTAAAAAAGTCGGGAATGTTTCTCTATTGCTCATTACCAGCATTTCATCGTATTCAAGATTAGATACGGTACTCGTCACGTGTCCAGGATCGACGGATGCCCGGGCTGTACCATACCTTTCCTTGATTACCCCCATATCATTATAGGACACCCCATTATAATTATTTACATTATTCACATTGTTAAAACCGTTATTATAGGTAGCGAGGCGAGGCTCAAATTTGATCACCTGGTTTTGAAAAGAAGTATTATCCAAATCATCATTTAAATAATGATTGATCTTTTCCGTCAGTTTGTTACCATAATTATCATAAGTGACCACTCGTTTCAAATTACCTACCCTGCTGGTATAGTCTTTGATACTCACATCCCTTGCCGAGTTCAGCACGACCTTAAGGTGAGAAGGCGAATTGGAATAATAATAAGACGAGCCATCGGAGTTATAATATACATTAGGGGTGGCTATTTGATAAGGTGCTTTATAATAATATTCCTCTAAACCAACCATTTCCGGCTTAAAGACTTCATACTGGTAAAGTGTTGTCCCTTCGACAGGTACCGAAGTTCCGTTAGAGAGTATGGAATAATCATTTACTGCGACCGTTTCATATAATACGCCGGGGGCTGGCACTACCCGTGAAACTGCCATCAGGTAGCTGGCAGGCCTATATAATATGCTATGATATTGGTTCATAAAAATTTGCTGGTCAGCAGATGAAAGCTTATAAGAAGTGTTTGCAAAAACAGAATTTAAGGCATTTGGTACATTATCCTGGCTAAGTATGCCTGGTAGGTAAGAAGTTACCCCTGAAGTACTTCCCGGATTGCCGAACGAACTATAATCATAGGCTGTTTTTTGAACATTACCGTTAAGGTCATCCACTGTAATGTTATTAACACATATACCTCCTCCGTAATTTATATTACTTGATGTATTGGGGCATAAATTACCTGCGACAAGGTCGTTTACAGCTGGTGAGCTAAGGGAAACTTGACTTATTGGTGCTTTACTCAAAAACACATTCAAGTTCGGATCCAACTTTACTTTTATAACATTCCCAATTACACTTATTATTGTCGTTTGAGGATAAGCAGAAAGGTCAATCAGATTATATCCCTGGGTAGTCCCGGAATGGGTAGTACCGACCCGGTAAAACGCCAATGGGCCTGTTACAGCGCCGCCAATTTTAAAAAATTGCGATAAACTAAGGGTGGAAAGAGCGGGCCCAAAAGCCGTCATATCCATTGTACCATCCATATTAATTTGAGGACTGGTAACTGATATAGATGGCACGTTATTTAATACTGACCGATTAAAGGAATTTCCCTTGTAATTGATATTTATGTTTGCCCCAACACTTGACACTATTTTCCTTAAAGACCATACATCTGTTGAAGCATTTGAAACAGGAGTATTAAACCTGGACAAATAGGTATTAGCAGGATCAGCTAAATAATCAGACTTATAATATTGCCAGTTATCATACGCATCGTAATTATATGGTGGGTTTTTTGTTTTGACCGCAGCTACGGTTGTATTAATGGATGTGGTTGGCGGTGAGTTATTAAGAAACAAAACATTAAATCCATTAGGGACATTGGGTATTGATGATAGTAAAGTACAATAATATATAGTTCCGCCAATCTGAAAAGATAAAATATCACCTATATTAAAATTACCAGGTGTTTGTACTGTAATGGCACCCGACTGATTGATGACTTTTGTTTGAATTTCAGGAGGCTGGATATACCCTCCCGCCCCATTTGAGGGATTTTGTGCGAAAGAAGGTCCCTGAATAGCACCGACCTGGTTTGTCAGAGTATTGGTAATAGTAATATTTCCCTGATTTGCTGGGTTATTAGCGTCCAAATCATATTGAAACTGTATGGGTGGTATAATTGGCGTACCCCCTTGCCCCTGAAAGTCTACAGACAAAAGCGTCAATTTTCCATAGGGCGGGTTATTGACAGCGGTATTTTGGCCAAAATAAAGATTCAATTCTCCCAGGTCATGGATGTTATTGGGGACACCCGAACACAAGGAATAATCATAATTAAAACTTATTTTCCGTAAACAATTAGCAGCCAATTGTGGAGTAATATCATACTTATCAATCACATTCTGGCCATTAACTGGTTGCACCGTACAGCTAATTGTTTGTGGGTGATTATTTTGCTGATCCGACCCATTGAGTACGTAGCTAAGTGGATTCATTTGTTGATATAGTGTACCCGAATTACGTATCGACACAATACTAATTGGTAATTGGTCGTTCTTAAATAAATAAATATTATTCAGTCTCAAGGTAGAACCTGTATAAGTTTGTCCCCCACAATCTCCTTGAATCGGTCCAAATCCACTATTAAAACTTTTGACATCCAACCCATCTTCGCGTATCTCCTTTTCGAAAATAGCGGTATGGGTCCTTGTTACAATGGCATCTAAATAATAAAGTTCCTTTTTCCCCGAAGAATATGTTTGAAATTGGCCATCAATATCTGGAGTTAAACCCTGTGAGGGGGTATTCCAAGTATAATTATTTACCCATTTCCCGTATTCAAATTTAACCCAATATCCCCAGTCACTTGGATCAATTAAACCAACAGTAGCCCCCCTTGAAACATAATCAGGACCCGTAATTGCCGTTAAGTACCAGGTATAGGCATAAGGCGTACTTTTATTTAAATCAGTTGAAGTAAAACCGTTTGGTTGAGTATTAATAATTTCGGTATGAACCCACTCGTTTGAACTATAAGCAGGTAATGCATAATGATAGGTTACACCGCTTGAATTAGTGATCATAAACCCCCCAATTTGACCCGGTGGGCAGTTTGCGCGTGTAAACCCAGCTTCGTCAGGACAAGTTACAAATCCTCTTGCAGCTGCTGTTCCATTACCAATTTGTGTATTTGTAAAATATTCTATATGGTTTGTTCCTTCTAATCGATTAGAAATTGGGTCGTAGCCATAAGCTGCATCGTTATTACCATATTGGGGGCTGCTGTCAAAACCATATTCCTGATCGGAGACCCAGGGATGCTGCTGCGTGTAGGTGTTCGAAAGATCATTTATAAACCTGAATTGCCATTTATTACCCATTTGGCTAGCGGTAGTATTTGAGGGAAACGACTCATCGATAACATCATTTCCATGGTTAAGGCTGTTTACCCTGCTTTGGTTAAACAATTCAGAATTAAAAATATAAGGACGGATACTACCTCCGAGGCCCTGAGCGGTAACATTGTAGTCATCAAAGTTAGGAAATGTCCCCCCGGTTACGGTTAACGGATCGTCAATAGTGTTTGAATTGATCGGATCCAGTATGGAATAATTATCGTCATCAGTATTAGTAAAATCGCCGGATAGCGTTAACCGGTTATTTAAAACCCCGTTAGCTACAAAACCAGCAGTAGTTGCCGACCAATACCTGGTGATGCTATAACCTAAGTTAACACTTAATAAATTTGTAATTGGAATCGAAATCCCCTCAGGGTCAGTTTCTGAACTTATTTTACCGGCGTTGCTGTTGTTTACAGACGTTGAAGAACCGCCCCCAACAGTAAATGAAGGCTTCATGCTTCCGGTTCCGATTGATGCGCCCAAAATAGATTCAGAACTGCTTGAAATACCCGCGCTGAAACCGGCTGATGTTGTTTTAAAATTAGTTTGTACCCCTAATGAAGAACTGGCGGCCAATACTTGTGATCCACTGTTGTAGGTATTACTAACATTTGCTCCAGCATATCCATCACCGTAAGCTGATATTCCCACATTTACACCCAATTTAAAAGCGCCTGCATTATTGGAGCACAAATTTAAGCCCACACCCGCTTCTACGCCAACCCCAAACCCTTTATAAGTATCCTCCGAAAATGACAATCCAAAATTAACAGAAGCCGGACTACCAACAAATCCCACACTAACACCAATTGAATAGCTTGTTTGTGAGCCGCCACTCCAATAGAAAGAGGATGTTCCCCCGGCACCTGCTCCACTACTCCAATCATCAGGATATCCGTTTACATTTCGTGAAATTGCCCCCGGATTTAAAGACCAGCCCAACCCATGATGCTTCCTCATTTGGCTGAATGCCAGCATGGTAAGATAAAGAGAGCGGGTAACTACCTTCAGGGCCGGGGACTTCCAGCAAAGGCATATTATAGGTAAAACTTCCTGTTAAAGGGTTAACCATATCTGTCGTATCTATCGGCTCAAAATTCGTAGCTTCCGGCGCAGTTGGCCCTGCAGTTAGTGCATAAGCAATACTTGGCGTTAAAGTCTGGTTAACAAGCGTAAACAACATGAAAAGAGCAAATACTTTTTTTATGCGCATGTGTTTTTTTTTTGTGAAAAGCATAAGGCGGTTTGGTGGTTTTTAATTTTTTAGAACTATATCACGTAGTTCTTTTATATCTTTTGTTTTGATCTCAAAATTCAAATTCCCTGTATTCAACCCAAATTCTTTTACCCTAACCCTTAAATTGTCGGCTGACATCAACTGCCCTTTGTTAAAAACAATCAAGAGGTTGTTGGCTATTCCCATTCCGTAGGTCTGCTGAAATATACATTCCTGTGGTTCCACCGCTTTTTTATCATCAGGTACAATGTCAATAAATTCGTTCATCCTGAACGCTAAAACCTGCACCATTTCGCTATATTGGCCAAATGGCAATTGCCTTAACAATTCTTTATTGTTGGCCGATAAACTAAGAACGAAAAACAATTTATCTTTAATCTTAAAAGGGTCTGAGTTTTTACTTTTACCATTAATAGTTTGTTGTTTAACGGCAATCAATTGCCAGGGTTTATATAATAAAACCGTCTTTATTTTTTCAATTTGTTCTGTTTTTTTCAAGCCATTTCCAGGATCATTGATATAAATCATTAACTCCTGCCTGTCACTTATTATCTTTTTGCATGAAAAAAAACAAATCGCAACCAGCACAAATAAACTTATCACTATTGCTCTGCCGGATTTCCTCATTATCTTTTACCTTCAGCGTATTCATTGTTGATATCTTCTATAACTTCTGTCGTGATATCCAGGCCCTCGCGTCCATACGCGATAGTGCCTGACTGATTGGCAATTAAAATCAATTTATAATTGTGCTTTTTCCCATATTTCAACAAAAAAGCATTAATTTCCGTCACTATGCCTTTGGTTAGTTTTCCATCTTCCTCTTTTGCATTGTCTTGTATGGCATGCTGATAATCGGTTAGCGCCTTTTGTTTTGTTTGTATTAGTTGTTTGGTAAGGATTTGTTCTTTGGGGGACAATGTGGCTATACTTTTTTCATACTTTTGGATGGCGTATTTTACCTCGTTTGTTAAAGTATCAATATTGGTCTGCCATGTTTTCGCTTTTGATTGAAAGGCCTTCTTTGCTTCAGCAGAACCTTTGTACTCATTTAATATTCTCGCTGAATCAACATAAGCCATTTTATCATTTTTAGAAAAAACATCGAATAATAAAAATAGGATTGAACAGATAATGACGGCATGGTATGCCACGTTGTAATAATTTACTTTTTTAGTCGCAATAGAATTTGCAGCAGCGTTTTTTTGCATTATAAAATCTAGATTAATTTTGTTTTACCATGAAAATATGGCGTATTTATTTAATAAAGGA
>JAQBOK010000065.1 GCA_028288085.1 Mucilaginibacter sp. | reverse complement strand
GCCAAATTTACCAGTATAGATGTTCCCTTATTGTTTGGAGGTAAAGTTGGGGCGTTGGGTGTTGGCGGCAGATTTTATACCGGCCCGCTCGTATCATTCGCCATTAACAAAAGTCAAAGTTTTAGTGGTGCGTTAGGAAATGTAACTTCACTGAATTATCGGGATCAAAACTTTGCATGGCAATTTGGCGGAGGTCTCGATATAAAAGCAATTTCGGTAGATCTGCGCTATGAGGCCGGTATTACAAAACAAAGTTACGGTGTTTCAAGTACCAGGGTAAACCTGTTTAATTTAAGTTTGGCGTACCGGTTATTTAAGCTTTAGCAGGTGATTTTTAGCGATTTTTGTGTTTTTTATAACTACCTGTTTTTAAACAAGTTGATTTATTTTATGTTATTATAATATCATAAATTGTTAAAATATATTATAACAATTTGCTTGTTTAGTATTATACTTATTGTATAAACCACACTATATTTAGGGGCCAATTAAAATCCATGTTTAAAAAAGCCTTTATCCTATTTAGCCTGATTTTTTCGCTGCTTTATATTAGCGCCCGTGCAAGGGATTTGATAGATAGCGGAGAATTAAAGATACGTTTGAACCAGGTTGGGTTTTATCCTGCTGCACCCAAGATAGCTATTGTATTAACTGATAAGGGGAATACCTTTTCTTTGCAGACTGTTAATAAGAAAACCGCATTTAATGGTGTATTAAAAAGATCTGCACAACCTGATTTTGCCGGTAACTACACATGGATAGCAAATTTTTCGGTATACAATAAACCCGGAACATATACATTAAACATCCCTGGTATTGGCAATTCCTATCCTTTTATTATTTCCAGTTCAGTTCACAGTAAAGTAGCCGATGCTTCCATTAAAGCGTACTATTTTATGCGTGCATCCATACCGCTGACAGAAAAATACGCAGGTAAATGGCAAAGGGCAGAAGGGCATCCGGATGATAAGGTTTTAATACATGGTTCTGCTGAAAGTGCCGGCCGCCCGGAGAGTACGGTCATTTCTTCGCCAGGGGGCTGGTACGATGCAGGAGATTATAACAAATACATTGTTAATAGCGGCATATCAACTTATACGTTGCTTTCACTTTATGAGGATTTTCCGGATTATGTTAAAACTGTTAAGTTAAATATACCGGAAAGCGGAAATCAACTGCCAGACCTGCTGAATGAAACGTTGTGGAACCTGCGTTGGATGATTACCATGCAGGACCCTGGTGATGGCGGAGTTTACCATAAGCTGACCAATGCCGAATTTGATAAGATGGTAATGCCCGACGCGGCAACTGCACCCCGCTATGTGGTGCAAAAGAGCACGGCTGCAACGCTTGATTTTGCAGCAGTAATGGCCCAGGCGAGCAGGATATTTAAACAATTCCCCCGACAGCTTCCGGGGCTTGCAGATTCGTGCCTTGGGGCATCAACCAAAGCATGGGAATGGGCACAGAAAAATCCAAATGTGCTATACAATCAAACTGCGATGAACCAGAAGTTTAATCCTAAAGTGATTACCGGTGAATATGGCGACGGGAATGTGAACGATGAATTCATATGGGCGGCATCAGAGCTTTTTGTTACTACTAAAAATGATAAGTATATAACGGCAATAAACATAATTCCTGATGATAATATGCCTTTGCCATCATGGAGTAACGTGCGTTTGCTGGGCTATTATTCCATTCTTCGAAACAGGGAAATATTGGCTAATACAACTTTTAAGGACATTCCAAAACTAAAACAAAACTTGCTGGCTTTTGCCGATGACCTGGTAAAAGATGCTGATGACAATGCTTATCAAACCGTAATACAGAAAAAGAAAGCTAATTTTATATGGGGAAGCAATGCGGTAGCGGCAAATGAAGGTATGGCATTAATACAGGCCTATCAACTTTCACATGATAAAAAGTATCTGAAATACGCACTATCTAATCTTGACTATATTTTGGGCCGAAACGGAACGGGTTACTCTTATGTAACAGGTTACGGAGATAAAACACCTATGCATCCGCATCACCGGCCATCAGTCGCTGATAATATAGTTGATCCTATTCCGGGTTTGCTGGTAGGCGGACCTAATCCGGGAATGCAGGACCATGTTCGAGTTCCATCAACTGTACCCGATGAGGCATATATTGATGACGACAAGGCTTATGCGGTAAATGAAATAGCCATTAACTGGAATGCACCTTTTGCTTACCTGGCTAATGCCCTGGAAGCCCTTCAAAATAAAACGACTAATTAATATACTATTTAACATAAAGTATTGATCAAACTTAACCCCCGGCTCATGAAACGGACATTTATCACTATTATCAACCTTGTTTTTATTAATATTTGCGTGATAGCCCAATCACATAAAACAGCACCAGTTAGTGCCCTCGACAAAAAAGTTGACGCGTTAATTGCTAAAATGACGCTGGAAGAAAAGGTGGGGCAGATGACGGAAGTTACATTGGATGTGGTATCAAAATCCAATACCAGCCCGCACCAGCTTGATGCGGATAAGTTAAAGGAGGCTATCATGAAATACCATGTGGGTTCTATTTTGAATGTGAGCGGTTTTGCTTACGACAGAAAACATTGGTATGAGGTAATATCTGATATACAGAAAGCTGCAGACCAGGACCGTTTAAAGATCCCGGTTATATACGGTATAGATGCCATACATGGCGTTACTTATACGCTGGGCAGTACACTTTTTCCACAAGAAATTGCTATGGCTGCCACATTTAACCGTGATATTGCACAAAAGGCGGGGGAAATCACCGCGTATGAAACCCGGGCAAGCTATATTCCCTGGAATTATTCGCCGGTTTTAGACTTAGGCAAATCACCGCTTTGGCCACGTATTTATGAAACTTTTGGCGAAGACCCTTACCTTGTAAAAACCATGGGTGCCTCTATTATTAAGGGGTACCAGGGTAATGATGTTGGCGACAAATATCATGTGGCTGCCTGTATGAAACATTACCTGGGTTACAGTTACCCGCTAAGCGGGAAGGACCGTACACCTGCATGGATACCGGACCGCTACATGCGCGAATATTTTTTGCCCCCGTTTGCAGAGGCTGTAAAGGCAGGTGCCAAAACATTAATGATCAATTCGGGTGAAATTAATGGAGTTCCAATTCACGCCAGTAAATACATGCTTACAGATGTATTGCGTGGCGAACTGCATTTTACAGGAGTGGTGGTAACCGACTGGAGGGACATCCAATACCTGCATGACCGTCACCACATTGCCGCCACACAAAAGGATGCCGTGATGATAGCTGTAAATGCCGGTGTTGATATGAGCATGGTACCTTATGACTATACTTTTTATACCTACCTGGTTGAATTGGCAAAGGAGGGAAAAGTGCCTATGAGCCGTATTAACGAAGCTGTTCATCGCATATTAAAAGTGAAATATGAAGTGGGACTGTTTGAACGCCCTGTTGGCAACCCCGATGATTATCCTAAATTCGGATCAAATGAATTTCGCAATGTAAGTTTGCAGGCGGCTACCGAAGCGATCACCCTGTTAAAGAACAACAATAATATACTTCCGCTTAAAAAGAATATGAAAGTGTTGGTAACGGGCCCTACAGCTAACACCATGCGCTCATTGGATGGTGGCTGGAGTTATAACTGGCAAGGCGATCTTTCTGATAAACTGGCAGTTGGCAAAAACACTATATTGAAAGCCATTGAGCAAAAGATAGGTAAGGAAAATGTTACCTACCGGCCGGGCTCCGCATATGACAGTGTGCTAAATATAGAAGAAACCATATCAGCAGCTAAAAATGCTGATGTTATTGTGCTTTGTTTAGGCGAGCTATCCTACACTGAAAATGTTGGTAATATTGATGACCTGAGCCTGCCTGCAGCACAAACGCAATTGGCCCTTGAACTGGCCAAAACAGGTAAGCCGGTTATACTGGTGCTTGCGGAAGGCCGGCCGCGGATAGTAACTGAAGCGGAGAGCCATTCTGCAGCTACATTGATGACTTACCTATCTGGAAATGAAGGTGGTGATGCGCTGGCTAATATCCTTTTTGGAGATGCAAACCCATCGGGCAAGTTACCGGTTACTTACCCAAGGTATACCAACTCTCTGAATAACTATTACCGTAAAAACCTCGAAAATGGTAACCCTGATGATAAGCACGGGTATAATCCATTGTATGAATTTGGCTATGGCTTAAGCTATACCTCTTTTGGCTACAGCAATTTACGTATAAGCAAACCTGATCTGAAAGATGGAGAATCGTTAACCGTTACCGTTGATGTGAAAAATACAGGGCAATTGGAGGGAAAGGAATCTGTATTGCTTTATACCAGCCAGCTTTATGCCAGTATATCTCCCGATTTTAAACGTTTAAGGGCCTATGATAAGATCACCCTTAAACCGGGCGAAGTAAAGACCGTGACCTTTAAAATAACACCAACTGACCTTGCATTTGTGAATGATGTAAATAAAACCGTAACAGAGGGTGGTGAATTTAAAATACTGATAGGGGACCAGGTAGTAAATTTCAAATATATTAACAGCTTAGTGCCATCCAGAACAGGCAGGTTATAAGAATTCAAATCAAAAATATCATTTCGAACAGGAACCTGCCTATCGGCAGACAGGTTCGAAATGATATTTTTAATGCATTCCCGGAATAAATGTTAAATAAACATTTTATTTTTCATGCAGGTAATTTATATTTGTATATGCCCTTATGGCATTACCAATTTATAGATCAAATTCCGGAGTATGAAGAAAGCATTGTGGGTATATTTCACCATTACCTTATTTTTAGTTTTATCCTGTTCAAAAAAAGGTGTTTCTCCGGGACCACCGCCACCGCCAGTTTATTCGCCACCGGTAGTTACCTCCGCATTTGCTAAAGGGGCAGATATAAGCTGGGTTACGCAGATGGAATCTTCAGGCGTTAAGTTTTATGATAAAACGGGCAAGCAGCAAGACCTATTTGCATTAATGAAAAGCCTTGGTGTGAACTCCATCAGGTTAAGGGCATGGGTTAACCCATCAGACGGGTGGTGCAATACAGCAGACCTGGTAGCCAAAGCCTTAAGGGCAAAAAATGCAGGGATGAAGATACTGGTTGATTTTCATTATAGCGACAGCTGGGCCGACCCGGGCAAACAGCCAAAACCGGCCGCATGGGTAGCACTTGATTTCCCAACTTTAGTAACCACCCTCCACGATTACACGGTAAGCGTAATGAATGCGCTGAAAACCAACGGTATTACCCCTGATTGGGTGCAAGTTGGTAACGAAACCGATGATGGTATGCTTTGGGAAGATGGACGGGCATCAACACATATGGCCAATTTTGCAGCTTTAGTAGAGGCTGGGTACCAAGCGGTTAAATCGGTAAGCAGTACTACCAAAGTTATAGTGCATGTATCAAATGGCTTTAATAATGGTTTGTTCCGTTATCTATTTGACGGGCTAAAAACAAACAACGCACATTGGGACATTATCGGTATGTCACTATATCCCTCAACTACCAATTACACTACACTGGATACACAGTGCCTGGCCAATATCAATGACCTGGTTTCGCGATATAACACACCCGTAATGTTAGTGGAAGTAGGTATGGATGCATCAGATCCTACCAATAGCAGGGCATTTTTAGCAGATATTATCACCAAAGTAAATTCAGTGGCTGGTAGCAACGGACAGGGCGTGTTTTACTGGGAACCTGAAGCCTACAACAATGGGTATGGTTTGGGCGCTTTTGATAGCAGCGGCAAACCCACCATTGCATTAGATGCCTTCGGCAATTAATATCATTTTAAATAATTGCTGTTACAAAGAATAACAAGCACAGGCAAAAAGTAAATGCAAAAAAATACATAAAACTCATGCCCATTATTTTGGTAATTGTTCTGAAACGACTGCGCTGGTAAACTACCCTGAGCGACCGGTATACATACCAAATAATATAAAATGTTGCTATTGCCTTTAGCCATCCATTGATTCCCCAACTTTCAGGGATAATTATCTGGAGCAGCATGATCATACCCAGGAAGAGGAACAAGAAGCAATGAAAATGGAAGGCATAGATCATATGCTCCACGTAGTATTTTCTATTTTTCCAGAAAGCAAACCTCAATATTAATGCTAATAAAGGAAGCAGTAAAAACATCATTTTAGGCGTATTGTGTTTTAGTTCATCCAAAAACGCATCTTTAGCCCCTGGTCCATATTTTTCCCTGTAAGAGAAAGTTTTTTTATTCCATAGTCTCTCCACAAAATTATCCCGTTCATCTGCCGGTAGTTTGTTTTGATTGGCAGTGTACAGTTTGTAGGTAGAATCTTTAGTGATGGGATGAAACCATTTATTTGGCCCTCTTTCCTGAACAGCATCTGAATCTATAACCTTTGCATGCCCTTTTTTTGTTGGGGCCTTACTTTTATCAATATCTTTCTCTATCTCCTTTTTTGCCGCATTAGGGATATATGGATTTTTAGCTATAGCTTTTTTTGTAGAATCAAGCGATTTTTCAACATTGGCGGGCCTAGTGCCGGTATCTTTAACATTTACTACTTCATTACCGCTCTGAAACAATAACAGGAAATAAACAATACTGATAAAAATATACATTTTTACCGGGTGCAGGTATTGCGCCCGTCTGCCGGCCATATATTCATTAGTAAGTAACCCTGGTTTAAAAAGCAGGGGCTTTAGGGTATGAAAAAACAGGTGATCGAAATGAAAATAATCACTTATGGCATGGCTCATCATGTGGCCAAAATTTTCCTTAAGCTCAAGATTTTCCTGGCCACAGTTGTAGCAAAATTTACCTTCTAATATTGTCCCGCAATTAAGGCAGTCATTTTCATTGCGGTAATGTTTCTTCATGGTATAAACTTACATTAAATTAATTCGAGAATGTAGCCCTGGATTGCTCATCGTTTTTTTTAGATGTGTTGAATAGCTTGCTTCAACGCGGTATTATGCTTATACCTGAACACAAATGGGAAAATAACAGCAATTACAAGGGCATACCCTGCAAAGCTAAGCCATATGCCGTGCCAGTTTTTGCTATGGTCGGCCATTGTAAAAAAATTATTTATGATTTCCCCGCTTATCAAACTTCCAAACATTGCTCCAAAACCATTTACCATCATCATAAATAGTCCCTGCGCGCTACCCCTTATTTCGGGTGTTGTTTGCGTTTCTACAAATAGAGAGCCTGAGATATTAAAGAAATCAAATGCCATACCATATACTATGCAAGATAAAATGATCATCCACAACCCTCCGGCAGGATCGCCAAAGGCAAACAGTCCAAATCGGAGCACCCAAGCCAGCATGCTGAATAGCATAACGTATTTAATTCCAAATTTGCGAAGGAAGAAAGGGATAGCCAGAATAAAGAGCGTTTCGGACACTTGTGATATAGACATGATAATAGCAGGATGCTGAATAGCAACCGTGTTTTTATACATGGCCATATCACTAAAATCCTGTAGAAAAGCTGTTCCATAGGCATTTGTGAGTTGCAAAGCAGCCCCTAATAACATCGAAAATGTAAAGAAAATAGCAAACTTTGGTGTTTTAAATAATGTAAAAGCATTTAAGCCCAATAAATTTATAAACGATTTGTTACTTGTTTTACTCCCTAATGGCGGACATTCAGGAATAGTGAATGCATAAATTCCAAGCACTAACGCTATGATACCGGCAATATAAAACTGGTTCGGTGAGGTTTCATTATGTGTAAGACTTACCGTCCACAGGGCCGCTATAAAACCAATTGTTCCCCATGTTCGTATCGGGGGGTAATCCTTTACAATATCTATGTCGTTTTTTTTCAAAGCAGAATATGCCACCGTTATTGAAAGCGATATGGTTGGCATGTAAAAAAACATATTCAGCAACATAAGCCAGAAAAATACCGATGGATTTGTTGCAAGTGGCAGGGTAAATAACATTATTGCTCCCAATATGTGCAGGATGCCATATAATTTTTCGGCATTAATAAATCTGTCAGCCAAAATACCAGCAAGGGCAGGCATAAAGATTGAGGAAATACCCATTGTTGAGAATATGGCCCCAAATTGTACGCTTGACCAATGTTTGGTACTAAAGCAATAGGAGCCAACAGTAAGCAACCAAGCCCCCCATACAAAATATTGCATAAAGTTCATCAGTATTAAGCGAAACTTAATATTCATATGGAATCCCTGGTTTTAAAGTTATGATAACAAATCGAGCTTAAAATAGTAAAAAAATGACGATTTGCAGATGTGATAATTTGATGATATGAAAATGAAGCCAGCCCGTGGTATTCTCAAATCTTCAAATATTAAGAAATTTTAAATTAGGATGCTTTCCTGCGGTTCAGTTCATCCCGTATTTTTGCAGCTTTTTCATAGGCTTCTTCCATAAGGGCCTCCTGCAGTTTGGTTTTTAGTTCATCGGTACTTAGCGAGGCATACCCACTTGTTGCTGCGGTTACAGCTTTTTCTTCGGGTACATCGCTCATATTTTCAAGATATACAAAATCATTTCCTTCGATCACAATTCCAGCTGTTGAAAGGATAAACTCATAAGTATAAATAATGCAATCAAACCTTACTGCCATGGCTATCGCATCAGAGGTGCGGGCATCAATTTCAATCACTTTTTTACCATCAGAACAGATCAGCTTGGAATAAAATATCCCATCGACCAGGTTATAAATAATGATCTCTTGTATGACGATGTTGTAAGCTTGCGCGAAGTTTTTGAACAGGTCATGCGTAAGTGGCCTGCTTGGCGTCATTTTTTCTATTTCGATGGCAATGGCCTGGGCCTCAAAGCTACCAATAATAATAGGCAGTCTGCGGCGTCCGTTAACTTCGCCTAAAACCAGTGCATATGCGCCAGACTGAGTTTGGCTGTATGACAACCCAACTATATCCAGCTTAATTTTTTTCATGTTATTTCCCATCACTGCAAAGCGTTATGCTGAAGCCTTATATTCCTTAACTGCTGTTATTAATTTTGGTACCACTTCAAAAGCATCACCAACAATACCATAATCGGCCACTTTAAAAAAAGGCGCTTCAGGATCTTTATTGATAACAACAATTACTTTTGATGAACTGATACCGGCCAGATGTTGTATGGCACCTGAAATTCCTATTGCAATATACAAATTTGGACTGACAGCTATGCCGGTTTGTCCAACATGTTCGCTATGTGGCCGCCAGCCAGCATCCGAAACGGGCTTTGAGCAGGCAGTTGCGGCTCCTAACAGGTTAGCCAATTCCTCTATCATACCCCAGTTTTCCGGGCCTTTCAGGCCACGCCCGCCCGAAACAACGATCTCGGCATCTGGCAGGGAAACCTTATCTGTTGAACGTACGATCTCTTTGATCATCGCTTTAAAATCAGATTCTTTATTTTCAACGGTAAAATCTTCAACCTTACCTGCTGCCTGTTTTTCAACTACCTGGTAAGAATTAGGCGTTAAAGCGATCACCTTATTGGGCGATGTAAGTTGGACTGTAGCAAATGCTTTGCCCGAGAAGGCTGTTTTTTTAACAGTGAATTTATCGCCTGATATTTCTGGTAACGATACTGCACCATCGGCCACGCCAGCCTCTAATTTAGCGCCGATCCGTGGGGCCAGGCCTCTGCCGGAAAATGAATTGGACAGCACTACTATATTCGCATTCTCCTTTTTAGCTGCTTCGGCAATAACCGATGCATAAGCCTGGTTAATAAAGTTTTTTAGCTTATCATTGGATACATTAAGCACTTTATCGGCGCCATATTTGCCAAGAGCACTTAGCTGGTCGGCATTTACATTTCCAATGGAGATAGCTACAAGGCTGGTATTGGCCTGATCTGCAATAGCCCTGGCATACGAAACCGCTTCAAAAATCGACTTTTTGAACTTGCCCTCAGCATTTTCTGTATATATTAAAACTGACATAGTATGAGTTAAAATCGTAAGTCTGGATAAAATTATATAACGCGTGCTTCAGTGTGTAATAATGTAATCAGTTTGCCACTTTCATCGGCCTGAACTAATTTTACCTGGCCTCGCGGCGCCGGTGTTTCATAGCTGATTATTTCTGAAAACGTTTTTACTTCTACTGCATCTATTACATTTAAAGGTTTTGTTCGTGCCGACATGATACCGCGCATATTTGGTATCTTGGGTTCTGCAACACCCTCCGCAGTGCCTGCTACAAAAGGGAAGGGGATAACCAGCACTTCCTTGCCGCCTTCAATTTCACGTTCTACCGTACCCTTATCACCCTCCACATCCAGTTTTTTGATAATGGATACTGATGGGATATCTAAAAGTTCGCCTAGCATACCAGCTACTTTAGAGCCATTGTAATCAATTGATTCCCTTCCGGTAAGTATCAGGTCAAAAGCGTTTTGTTTTGCGTACTGAGCCACCTGGCAGGCCACAAACCAGGCATCATGCGGTTTAGCATTAACACGTACCGCGTCATCGGCGCCTATAGCCAGCGCTTTGCGTATAGTTGCTTCGGTATTCACTTCGCCAACGTTGATCGCAGTTACTGTTCCTTTTCCGCCTTCGACCAGCTCAATAGCCCGTGATAGTGCTATCTCATCGTAAGGATTCAATATAAATTGTACCCCGTTTGTATTAAATTGGGTGTTGTTATCAGTAAAAGTTATTTTTGTCGTTGTATCAGGGACATTACTTATACATACCAGTATCTTCATCGGGTTATTTGTTTTTAATTGGCAATGATTTTTATAATGTGTGTTATGATTATATTCATCTTACTCATGAACACACTTAATGGTTTTCATGAAATAGGTTTTGCAAATTTAGTTAAAAAAGAGAGAGTTTAAAATGCAGTTGAGTCGATTAGAAAAGCTACTGGAATTTTTGAAAAATGAGCCCAACGACGAATTTTTACAATACGCCCTGGCAACCGAATATTTACGCCTGAACGAAACGGAAAAAGCGTTGCAATACTATGAAAACCTGGTGATTAACCACCCTGATTATGTGGGTACTTATTATCATCTTGGAAAATTGTACGAGGCCCTAAACCGTATACCTGATGCTACAAGCACTTATGAAAAAGGAATGGAGGTGGCGCGCCAAAAAAGGGACAACCACGCTTTCTCTGAATTGCAGGCTGTTTACCGTGAAGTAACCGGTTGGGACGAGGACGATGATTAATTAAATGATATTGAAAAAACGTCAACTTTTATTTCTTCGCGATGCCCTGATCTATACTTTCACCGCTTTTGGGGGGCCGCAGGCGCATATTTCAATTTTACTAAGGGAGTTTGTTGAAAAACGGCGGTATATAAGCGAACAGGAGTTAATGGAGTTGAATGCCCTGGCACAAATATTACCGGGGCCATCGTCCACACAAACCCTGGTTGGCATAGCCTGGAAAGTTGGAGGTTTGCGTTTGGCAATAGTGACCTTTTTGATTTGGATACTTCCATCGGCAACTATTATGTGTGTGATGGCTATCAGCTACAAAATGTTTCTTACCCATAGTAAGTTTACCGAGATACTGCGTTTTGTACAACCTATTGCAGTAGGTATTGTTGCCTATGCTACCTACACTTTTGCCAATAAGTTTCTTAAAACCCGGGTTACAACCATGCTGGCTGTGGGCGCTCTTATAGCTACGCTTATTTTACAAAATGCTTATGCTTTCCCCATATTGGTACTGTTAGGTGGTATTATTTCATCGGCGCTTGAAACACAGCCACAAGAAAATGAATTGCGTGTAAGCTTGTTTGCTAATGTAAACCCCAATAAAGTAGCTTATTTTATCGGTATCCTGCTGGCCTTTGCTGCTTTGGGCGCTATTATTAATCAAACGTCGCCTTTTAGTTTGCCTATCCGTTTGTTTGAAAACTTTTATCGTAACGGCCTGCTTATTTTTGGTGGCGGCCAGGTTTTAGTTCCTTTAATGTACACTGAGTTTGTGGAGGTGAAACATTATTTAAACCCCTCGGAGTTTTTATCGGGTTTTGCCATACAACAGGCATTACCCGGGCCCACTTTTTCCTTTACGTCCTTTATCGGAAGCATGTCATTAGGGAACAAAGGTTATGGTGTTGGCGGACAGATCATAGGAAGTATTGTGGCTGTAATAGGTATTAACTTGCCGGGGCTTATTTTGATCCTTTTTATTGTTCCATTTTGGGAAGACCTGAAGAGAATAACCCGTATCCGTAATTCACTAAGTGGAATAAGCGCTGTAGCGGTAGGTTTTATGGCAACTGCGCTGATATTGCTTATCAGGCCATTCGGACTTAATTATATGGCTTACGGCTTAATGGCAGGGTCTTTTTTACTGTTATATTTTACAAAAATAAAAACCCCGGTGGTAATTATTATTGGGGTGATATTGGGGTTAATATTTTAGGCTCCTCCTCAGTTCACGCCGGCATTGCTGTGTTTGTCATCGCCCGTAAACTCGTTTACCTAAAGTAGCCACACAAACGCATGGCTACATAGGAGTTTAAATCAATCATTAGAAAAGAGGCCGCAAGATAAAATTTTTAGTGTTTTTATCCAATGCTTTCGAATTTCTATTATCCACATTGATATGTTAATAGTTGCTTCATGAAAAACAAAACCCGCTTTGCAGAAGCAGAGAGGGTGAATCAGCTTAAAAAGGTTCGTCTTCCATATCATCCATACGCGAAGGGCGGATGATAAAATTGCTTGGCTTATCAAAATCCGTTGAAGGATTTAAACCTGTAAAAGGCGCACCACCCTGGGGTGAGAAACCACCCATACCTTGATCCAGATCGGTGAATTTAACAAATTTGCCCACGAATTTTAAACGTACAGTGCCGGTCTCGCCGTTACGGTGTTTGGCAATAATTACTTCGCCTACACCTTGTGTTGGATTACCATTTTCATCTTCAGTTAACCCGTAGTATTCCGGACGATAAAGGAATAATACCATATCGGCATCCTGCTCAATTGAACCGGATTCACGTAAATCTGATAACATTGGCCGTTTAGAGCCACCGGGCCGGTTTTCGACTGCCCGACTTAACTGCGAAAGTGCAATAACAGGAACACTCAGCTCCTTGGCAACAGATTTCAAGGCGCGGGATATACTACCTATTTCCTGTTCGCGGTTACCACCGCCTTTCCCGTCGCCACTTTTACCTTGCATCAATTGCAGGTAATCAATGATGATAAGCTGAATATCGTGCTGTGATTTTAAACGGCGGCATTTTGCCCTGAATTCAAAAATATTGAGGGCCGGTGTATCATCTATGATCAAGGGTGCCTGTTCCAGCTTGCCTATCTTGGAGTGGATTTGTGCCCATTCCCATTCTTCTAAAGTTCCCTTACGGATCTTTTCCTGTTCTATTTCTGTTTCGCCGGATATTAAACGATTAACCAACTGAACGGATGACATTTCGAGCGAAAACACCACAACAGGCCGGTTAAAGTCTACCGCGGCGTTTCGGGCGCAAGTTAAAACAAAGGCGGTTTTACCCATTGCAGGGCGGGCTGCTATGATCACCAGGTCAGATTTTTGCCAGCCCGAGGTCATTCTATCCAGATCAGTAAAACCCGATGCCACACCAGTCAGGCCATCCTTTTTGTCTTTAAGCGCTTCAATTTCTTTCAGCGTTTCGTGCATCAGGTCATCCATTTTCCTGGAGTCACGTCGCAGGTTATTTTGGGCTATTTCAAAAAGGTTCTTTTCAGCTTTATCCAACAGGTCGAGCACATCGGTAGTATCCTGATAAGCATCATTAATTACTTCTGTAGAGATGCGGATCAGTTCGCGCTGAATGAACTTTTGGATAATAATACGGGAGTGGAACTCGATATTAGCTGCTGACGCAACCCGGTTGGTGAGTTCGGTAATGTAATATGCGCCGCCTATCATTTCCAGTTCGCCCTGCTGGCGTAACTGCGAGGTAACGGTTAGTATATCAACCGGTGAGGTTTTTTCAAAAAGGAAGCGTATAGCGGCAAATATTTTTTGGTGATTATCTTTATAAAAAACTTCTGGTTTTAAGATATCTATAACAGATGAGAGCGCATCTTTTTCGAGCATTAAAGCACCCAAAACCGCCTCTTCCAAATCTACTGCCTGTGGTGGTAATTTACCCAAGCCAGTGTAAGGAGTAGGATTGGTTATCCGGCTTCTTCTCTCATTGGTATTTGGTTTATTATAGGGGCTTTCGTTCTCCAAAATCATAACTCCAAAAATATACTAAAAAACTGTTGATATGCCAATAGTTCAAATCTTTTTATTGCGATTGCAGGAATGCCCAAAACACTAAGGTTATTAAATATTTATGAAATATTTAATTAACATACGAATGTTGGTAAAAATTAATTTTAGCTGTAAATCAGCCATTGCAAAGCATTGTTAATAAAATGATTTTGCTTATTTATTTAAAAATAGATAAATAAAAATGGCGCTGGCCCGCATCATAACAAAGTTAATTAATATGGCTATTTTTACCGCCAAAATTTAATTAACATAATGTCTTATAACAACAGGGAAAGCCGCGAAAGTAATCAGATGGTTTTCGGGATAAGGGCGGTTATCGAAGCGATACGTTCAGGTAAAGAAATTGAATCGTTATTCATTCAGAGGGGCACAGGCGGCGGCTTGCTAAATGAGCTTAAGGAATTAATGCACGAATACAATATTGTGGCCCTGCAGGTGCCAATAGAGAAGTTAAACCGTATTACCACAAAAAACCACCAGGGAGTAATTGCTGTAATTTCGCCTATTGTTTACGAAAAGATTGAGAATATAATTCCAGGGATATTTGAAAAGGGCGAGGTGCCGCTGATATTGGTTTTGGATGGCATAACAGATGTACGTAATATGGGCGCTATAGCACGTACTGCTGAGTGTGCAGGTGTACACGCTATTGTAATACCGGCAAAAGGATCAGCCCAGATAAATCCGGATGCTATAAAAACTTCTGCAGGAGCATTATACAAGATCCCGGTTTGCCGGCATGATAACTTGATGCAAACCATAAAGTTTTTACAGGAATCGGGACTGCAACTGGTTTGTTGTACCGAAAAAACTAAAGCGGATATTTACACGCCTGATTATACCCCGCCAACTGCTATTATTATGGGCTCGGAAGAGGACGGGATCCGTAATGAGATCATCCGGATAGCCGATCACCTGGCAAAGATCCCTATGTTCGGCGAAATTGAATCACTTAACGTTTCGGTATCAACAGGGGTTATTTTGTATGAAGCAATACGGCAGCGGCGGGTTGAATAGTTGATTAAGGTAGGATAAGGTTGATTAAGTTTTAACTACTTACTTAATCAACCCAATCAATCACTCACCAAATTAAATATACTTTACTCCAAATTTCTGTTTTACATCCGCCACAACCTGTTTAACGTTTTGTTCCTGGTCGCGGGGGCATATCAGCAGGGTGTTATTTGATTCAACTACGATAAAATCATGCAATCCCTGTAAGATCACCAGTTTATCAGCAGGTACATTTACCATGCAGTTTGATGAATCGTACATGATCACTTTTTCGGATGGTATAACCGCGTTGCCTACATAATCCTTTTCGGCAAGCTGGTAGATGGATGCCCAGGTACCGAGGTCGGACCAGCCAAATTCTGATGGTAAAACATATACATTGTCTGCCTTTTCCATAATGCCGTAATCAATAGAAATATTGGTGCATTGCTGGTAGGCTTTATGGATATGGGCTTTTTCGTTATCTGAATTGTATACCGGTCTCGCATCGGCAAATATCTCATTCATTTCGGGCAGGTAGCGGCTAAATGCGCTTAAAATCGCTTTGGCCGACCAAACAAATATTCCGGCATTCCACAAAAAGTCGCCGCTTTGAATAAATGTTTTAGCTATCTCCAGCGTGGGTTTTTCGGTAAAGGTTTTTACTTTATAAAAATCCTCATTCATTGCCTGGTCTGTGTACTGTATGTACCCATAACCTGTATCGGGCCTTGATGGCTTAATTCCAAGCGTAACCAGGCATTCATTTTCAGAGGCAGTTTTCAATGATTTTTCAATTGCGGCAACAAAAGCCGCTTCATCTAATATTAAATGATCTGAAGGTGCTACCACAATAGCTGCATTGGGGTTGATGCTTTCAATTTTGAAGCAGCCATAAGCAATGCATGGCGCGGTATTGCGCATTACGGGCTCAGTGAGTATCTGCTGATCGGCCATATCCGGCAGTTGGGCTTTTACAAGGCTGGTATAATTTTCATTGGTAACAACATAAATGTTTTCCTTGGGGCAAACCTTTAAAAATCTGTCGTAAGTATTTTGTATCAGTGTTTTTCCGGTACCCAGTATGTCTAAAAATTGTTTGGGGTAAGATGTTCTGCTAATAGGCCAGAAACGGCTTCCGATACCGCCTGCCATAATGATAGCATAATAGTTTTTATTCATGAGTGTTTTTAAAGAATTTTATTACTGTAAACAGATGACAAAAATGTACATTATTCTGTAAATTCTATATTAAATAAAATTACATAAACCTTGCAGATTTTTCTTCGGATTAAAAATGTTTTAAATAGACAAATTGTTTTCAATTTAAATATCATTTTATGTAAAATTTTAAAGAAAACCCATCGTTTATTTAGAAAAATTTGTTATTTTGAACTTTTAAAATATAATAATAGAATACACTAATAATGATTGAAACAAAGAGGTCGCTTTTTGATAACCTGCAGAATTTTTTCGGATTTGATAATTTCAAAGGGGAGCAGGAAGCGATTATAACAAATATTTTAGCCGGGAACGATACGTTTGTGATTATGCCTACCGGTGGCGGTAAATCTATGTGTTACCAGTTACCGGCCTTGATGAGTGAGGGAACAGCAATTGTGATATCGCCATTAATTGCACTAATGAAAAACCAGGTAGATCAGTTGAGGGCGTTTGGCGGGTCGGATAGTATTGCACATTTTTTAAATTCATCGTTAAATAAGGCTGAGATAGGCCGTGTTAAGGAAGATGTACTTAGCGGCAAAACCAAATTGCTTTATGTTGCACCGGAATCCCTCACCAAACAAGAAAATATTGATTTTTTACGCCTTAACCAAGTATCGTTTGTAGCAGTTGACGAAGCGCACTGTATATCAGAATGGGGCCACGATTTTAGGCCCGAGTACCGGAAAATAAGACAAGTGATCAGTAATATTGGAGACAATATTCCAATTATCGCTTTAACCGCTACGGCAACACCTAAAGTTCAACAGGATATTCAAAAAAACCTGCAAATGAACAATGCCACCATTTATAAATCATCGTTTAACCGATCAAACCTGTTTTACGAGGTACGCGCCAAACGTAACGTGATTAAGGAGATTGTTAAATTTGTTAAACAAAACGCAGGTAAATCAGGAATTATATATTGCCTTAGCCGTAAAAAGGTAGAGGAGGTTGCTGAAGCGCTGAACCTTAATGGTGTTAAGGCTTTACCGTACCACGCCGGGTTAGAGACAAAAATAAGGGCTGATACGCAGGATAAATTCCTGATGGAAGACGTGGACGTTATTGTGGCTACTATAGCGTTTGGCATGGGCATAGACAAGCCTGATGTACGTTACGTGATACACCACGATATGCCAAAAAGCATGGAAGGTTATTACCAGGAAACCGGCAGGGCAGGGCGCGATGGGGGCGAGGGGATATGCGTAGCCTTTTATTCTGAAAAGGATATAGACAAGCTGCAAAAATTCATGAAAGACAAGCCAGTGGCTGAACGTGAGATTGGCACCCAGATATTAAAAGAAGTAATTGATTATGCTGAATCAGCGGTATGCCGCCGGAAACAGTTACTACATTACTTTGGCGAGAATTTTAACGAAGCGGGATGTAATAATATGTGCGACAATAGCTGCGCGCATAAGGAGCATTTTGATGGGGAAGAACATTTACACAAAGCTTTAAGCCTTATTAAGCAATTGGGCGAAAAGTTTGATGACCACCATGTTATCAGTGTTTTGATGGGCCTGGATAACCCGCAGATACACAATTACGGGCATCATTTGATTAATGAATTTGGGTCGGGCAAAGACCTTGGCGAAAATTTATGGAACTCATTGCTGAGGCAGGCTTTGTTAAATAATTACCTGGCAAAAGATATTGACCAATATGGTTTATTGCATTTAACTAAAATAGGAAACTCCTTTCTGGATAACCCGCACAGCATCCGTTTTATTATGAACAGGCCAATGGGCTCAACTGATGATAATGATGATTCAGAAGATGGTCCAAAACAAGGTGGTGGCGCTTTGGATACGGAATTACTGCAAATGCTTAGGGATCTTCGCAAAAAGATCGCCAAACAAAAAGGTTTGCCCCCTTTCGTGATATTCCAGGATCCTTCGCTGGAGGAAATGTGTACTCATTATCCGATCAATACTGAAGAGCTGAAACAGATATCGGGCGTTGGTGCGGGTAAGGCTTTAAAATTTGGAGCACAGTTTGTAGATCTTATAACGAAATATGTTGAAGATAATGAAATAGACCGCCCTATTGATATGGTGATCAAAAGTGCTGCCAATAAATCTGCACTTAAGGTTTATATCATTCAAAACATTGATCGCCATTTGAATTTGGAGGATATTGCCAAATCAAAAGGCTTGAACTATGAAGATATTTTGCGTGAAGTAGAATCGATAGTTAACTCGGGTACCAAGCTTAACCTGAACTACTTTATTGATGAAGTGATTGACGAGGACAGGCAGGAGGAAGTGTTTGATTATTTCAGAGCTGCTGAAATTGATTCGATAGATGATGCCCTTGTTGAACTGGGTCCTGACGAATACACCCGTGAAGAAATACAATTGATGCGGATAAAGTTTATGTCGGAATTGGGAAATTAATTAAGACCTTCGTAGAGACGCAATATTTTGGGCCTCTACATTAAGAAAATATTGAGCCTTTGGATTAAATTTCAAAGGCTTTTTTAATTTTATGGGTTTTAGATTACCGATGTGATATTATCACATTTTATAATAAGGTGTATGCGTATCCAAAAACTGTTTTTCAGTGGCTGTCCACACATCATTAACCTGTTTCCTATTATTGTTTAGATCGTTGTTTACCTGATTATAGTTAGCCACCGCAGTATTGATGTCATTTACTCCTTTGTTGTAGGTATCCACATCCTGTTTTGTTCTCTGGCTCTCCGACTTTGTATCCATCGCAGCTTTAAACTTGTTAAAATTCTCCTCCTTTAAAAAGAAATCGGTGTATACCGGGATTTGTTTTTCAGCTTCGTCTTTATAGAAAGCAAGCGCCTGTTTACAGGCATTGATCATGGAGCCGTCATTATCGAAAGTATGCAGCGTATCCAGCGCAGCAAGGCCCTGGATAGCATATTTATCAAGCGCGCTGCGGTCCTGTTCAATTTTGGTTACATTTTTTTGGTTAACAGCTTCTGTCAACTGCCCATCCTCCCAATTACATCTATAAAACAAGAGGTATACTTTATCATAATATTTACTCACCTGGCCTGTCACTTCCATCTTATCACTAAGTTCTGATTTTTGTGAAAGGATCGTAACGTTATATTTATCCGCGAAGCTTTTCTGCGCTTTCTCCATTCTTTTGTTACCAACTTCTAAAGTGTCATTAGTGGCCTCCTGCAGTAGAAGATAAGCTTGCATTTCGTCATAGCTGCGTTCGGCTATATCCTCCATATTTACAATGTGACTATAATCCTCGTTGAATACTTTATAACAAAGCGCTACATAATTGATGCTGCTTTGCCGCAAAGAATTATCTTCTTTATAAGCCGGGAGATTGTTGATCGTATTCTGGCATATTACGATATTTTCAACAGCCTGATCGCGCATTTTCTCGATCTTTCTTTTTCGGGCGCTATGTGCCGATGCACTTATGTAGGCCATGTAGGCTTTGTCCATGTTGGTTTCGGCCCCGCTTATGGCGTTCATATACGTGCCGGGGTCAGTTGTAATATCCTGCGCTTTTGCCGGCTTTATAATTGCTATAATGATGAATAATGAACAGGAGCAGGCTAAAAGTTTTTTCATGAGAGGTGAAATTTTTCCTGAAATTACTATTACGGTTTTAGTTTTACAAGTACATCATAGGCTATACTAATATATGCATCGGCAGCTACCTGGTGTTTAAAATCGTCATTCAATTCCTTCAGCGTGCTATCGGTTTGTAGCCGGTCGAGTTCAAACAGGTTGTTTTTTACGGTGAATTTTTTTGATTCTACTCCCGGCACAACATCGTCGTCGTCATCTCTTTTAACCGAATCAAGATCAGCAAGTGCATCCTTTAAATTGAGTGGAATATCTTTTTCGGCCTTCTTTTGCTTTGAAGCAGTAATGAAGGTTTTAATATCATTAAAAAATTTACTGGTATCGATTTCGGTTTGTACGCTTTGTGCCAAAGCTTTAATGGGCAATGGCGGATAAGCGGTATAATATTTATTGGCGCTGATGGTAGTAGGAAGCAGCGCGTAAGGTTCGCCGGTCTCCTTTGTGGTGTAGGCGTCCAGTATATCAGGTAGCAGAATATCAGGCTGAACGCCTTTAAATTGCGCGGTGGCGCCGGTAACTCTATACAGTTTGCTGATAGTTACTTTTAAATAATTTTCGGTGTTTTTTTCGCTGAAATTCTCGGGCGTTATCGTGGTATCCATAGGTAACACAACCTGCATGGTGGCCTTGCCATAGGTAGGTGAGCCAACAATAACAGCCCGGTTATAATCCTGTAAAGTACCGGCCAATAATTCAGATGCTGAAGCACTGTAGCCATTAACCAGTATAACCAGCGGCCCATCATAAATGGTGCCCCGGTCCATATCCTTTATTGTTACTACTTTGGCATCCCGGCTTTTTTCTTGCGCAACAGGCCCCGCGTCAATAAAAATGCCTGCCAGTTCGGTGGCCTCGCGTACAGAACCGCCTCCATTATAACGAACATCCAGGATCAGCCCGGTGATATTTTCCTTTTTGAGCTTTAATATCTCACGGCCCACATCATTTGCACAGCCATTAAGGCCTACGTTACCGGCTTCCCAATCCTCATAAAAAGCAGGCAGGTAAATATAACCTATGGCATTGTTGTTGCCCTTCAGGACGAAGCTTTTTACCCGGTCGCCGTCTTCGCCGGCAGTTTGTTCTTTTTGTAATGGAACCTGTACTATGGAGCCATCGGCTTTTTTTATAGTAAACACTATTTGCTTGTGGTTGCTTTGGTCTACCAGCAAGGCAAACTCATGTATGGTAATGTCAGAAACATCAACCGGCTGGCCGCCTTCCCATTGCAAACTCATAAATTTATCGCCCTTATTTAATTTGCCGCTTTTAAATGCCGGGCTGCCGGGTTCCAGGTTATCAATAAGTATGCCACCATTTTTATCCGGTTTCATTTTAAAACCAAATTTAAACGGCTGCCTGCCCAATTCGCTTTCAAAGTTTTCCTTTTCTTCGGGCGGAAAAAATTCAGTGTGCGGATCGAAACACGAAGCAATGGTTTCGCAATAGATATCGCCTATGTATTGTATTATGCCGTAAGGGTTTTGTAAGATGTTATTGATTCTTCGTTTTACGGATGAAGCAGCCCTTTTGCGCAATATCACAATCACGCTATCTGCATATTTTTTCTGTTTTGCGGGTGCGAATGATTTGAAATTTCCAGGGATATTGTCAGTCAATTCATCAAGCGCCCCGGCTTTTATTATTTTATAAAGCTTTTGCTGCGCGGCGGCAAGTGATGGGGGATAAGAGGTATCTTCGGCTACAGTCAGCTTTTCTGTAGCATAAAAATCAAATGGCTTCTTATTAATTTCATCGATCATTGAATCTGCCTGTTTAAGGCGTTGCCGGTATATATTAATAAACAGGCTTAGATAGCCTGTTTTGCGGTGTTTTATTTCATTATCAAGTGTCGCACGGTATACGCTGAGCCTGCTGATATCATTTTTTGTGAAAAATATCCGGTCGCCATCCGTTTTATCAAGTATACCTGTGAACACATTTCGGGAGAAGGCCCCGTTAACCTCCCGTGGCTCTACATGAAATTTGTTGACCATTCTGATAAGCACGAACGCTTCATTAGCGGTTTTATCAGTTGTTTGGCAACGTAATAAAAGCGGGCTGATGATGAAGGCAATAAGGACGGATATGAATTTTTTCATGCAATCAAATTGCTGGCTGTAAAATAATAAGGATGAGCGAGATAAAAAAATCAAGATGGATATTTATGCCGCAATCTTTTGCTCCACAGCGTTCGCTCATTGCCTTCGCTTCTGCAAAATTTGCTATGCCCTTGCCGGCGCTTGTGGCCGGCATTGTTTTGACTGATTTCGGCCGAAGCTGGTTTGCTGACCGGGTTGGAGGCAAAAATTTGTCATGGGTAGGAGTAAATACGAATTTACACGCTAAATTGAATGATTTAGTTGCCGCCCTTTTTCTACAGATGTCGAATTAAAGAATTGATTATCAGGTGTTCATGTTTATTCACGGTGTTCACGAAAAAACGTGAACAAGTGTGTTGTTTAAGCGGCTCAGATACAATGTTTTATGGTGGAATGCATATTTATGCTTCGCTATTTTGCAATGATCTTAAATTCAGTTCTTCGGTTCCTGCTGCGGTCTTCATCGGTATCATTGGAGGCTATTGGCTGCGTTTCCCCATATCCTTTAAATACCAGCCTGCCTGCGCTTATTCCGTTCGCAATCAGATATTGGTAGACGGCTTTGGCCCTGTTTTCTGATAGGGTTTGATTAAACTGATCACTACCTACATTATCCGTATGTCCGGATACCTCGATATGGACAGTAGGGTTTAGATTTAAAAAATCCATCAACTTTTTCAGTTCGGGTTTGGATTCATCTTTGATATCGAATTTATTGGTATCAAAAAATATGTTTTTCAATATTACTTTATTCCCCACTTCAATAGGCTGCAGCAATACCGCTATATTGAACGGGTTTTTATTTTCGAGTCCTATGAGCGAAAAATTAGCCGAATAAAATAAATAGCCATCCTTTGAGATGTTAAGGCCATAATTTTTGCCGGTTGTTATGGTCGCCAAAAAATCACCCTGTTCTGCAGAGCTATAATCCTGGTAAACCGGTGTGTTTTTTTCAAGATCGATTATTTCAACAGCCGATTCAAGGGGCTGTTTGGTAATGGCATCATTCACGGTGCCTTTTACATAGGTTACGCTATGCGGTCTTAAGGCAAGGGGAAGTTCGAATGTATATATATCAAAGCCTCCCTGCCCACTAAGATTATTAGATGCAAAAAATGCATTGGTTCCATTAGCAGTAAGGGTGAGCCCGTTCTCGTCACCGCTGGAATTGATAGGGTAGCCCAGGTTTTCGGGTTTTTGCCATTTTCCATCTTTGCCAAGCCGGCTAACAAATAAGTCTTTACCACCAAGGCCGGGCCATCCATTTGAACAAAAATAAAGGGTGCTATCATCCGGGTGAATAAAGGGTGACTGTTCGTCAAATGATGTATTTATGTTAGGCCCCAGGTTTTCTGGCTCAGACCAACCCTTTTCTGTTAAGTTTGATTTCCATATATCATAACCACCATAGCCCCCTTTTCTATTGCTTACAAAATAAAGTGTACGTCCATCGGCACTTATTGAGGGCTGCGATTCCCATCCGGCAGTGTTTACAGGCGGGCTAAGGTCGAAAGGTTTGCTCCAGTCGTCTCCTTTTCGTTGAGATATGTATATATCGCAGCGGCCCAATCCGTCGGGGCGGTTACATCCTGTAAAAAACAATACCTTGCCATCCTGTGATAGGGATAGGGCACCCTCATTAAACTTAGCCGTATTAATTCTGTCACTTAAATAAGTAGCCGTTTGCCATTTCCCGTCAACCCTGATGCTTTTATAAAAGTCCTCGTTATTATTTATCTTCCGGGTAAATATCAATGTGTTCTCATCAGCGGTGATAGCGGGAAAATATTCATCATCAGCTGTGTTAATTTCGGCGCCAAGGTTTACCGGTTTAAACGGAACGGGATGCTGCAGGGCTTGTAAGCTGAATTTACAATCATTTAATAGCTTTTGAGCCAGAAATTTATTTTCACCGGATAGATTATCAAAAGTTAAATATTTTTCAAGGTGCTGCTCCCCATCGGCATACTGTGCCAGGTGGATCTCAGAATCTCCGAGTTTATAATAGACAGATCTGTTAAATTCCGGGTTAAGCTTAATCACCTGCCGATATTGGTCAATAGCCGGTTTATATTGCCATTCTAATCTATAGATATCGGCTAATTGCGCATGTGCCTCTACAAATTTATTATCTTCATCTATAGCTTTAAGCAGTTGAGCTATGGCATCATCATAAAGGTGATCGTCCAGACTTTGATTGGCAAGGGAGAAATACTTAATAGCCTGTTTATCAGTTGTTGAATATTGCCTTTCCTGGGCATATATTGAAATGGACAGAAAAATTAGAAAAACCGAAAAGAAAAAAATTTTCATCGTAGGTAATACGATATTTTGTGCCCTAAGTTACGTTTTTTAGGGGATATTCAAATATTTATGAGTTTGAAGCGATATTTCCCAATGTGGATTATTCATCACATATTCCACTATGAGCGGTGTTATCTCTTTTGACTTTGACCACTCGGGCTGTAAATACAATTTACAACCGGGAGCCACCAATTTTGCATGCTGCTCGGCCCAGGCAAAGTCTGACCTGTTAAACACAATTACTTTAAGTTCATTTGCATGTTCGGATACACTTTGTAACGGGCCTTTGAATTTTTTTGGCGAGAGGCATATCCAATCCCATTTGCCCGAAAGCGGGTAGGCCCCTGATGTTTCGATAAAAGTCTTAAAGCCCTTTTGCTGAAGTTGCCCGGTTAAATAATCAAGATTATACAGCAACGGCTCGCCACCCGTAACCACAACGGCTTTGGATGGGAATTTTGAAGCATTATTAACAATCTGATCGGCAGCGGTAAGTGGATGTAAGCCGGCATCCCAGCTTTCCTTTACATCGCACCAATGACAGCCCACATCGCATCCGCCCAAACGGATAAAATAAGCCGCTTTACCGGTATGATATCCCTCTCCCTGTATCGTATAAAACTCCTCCATTAAAGGAAGCAGTGTGCCATCTTCCGGAACCTGGTGTGCCATAATTAAGGCTGCAAATTTACCTTTTTTTAGACGAAAGGTGAAACGATAAAGGTAAAAGGCTAGAAGATGAAAATTTAAAGTTCACCTTTTACCGTTATCCTGTTGTCTTTTAGCTTCTTTCGAGTTTTTATTTTATGTTTTTGTGTTTATAATTTCAGTAATTTTTTATAGTATTACTTAAAATTCATTGCATGAAGAAATTTTACATCCCGATCATGTTTTTTGTGCTGGTTTGTTTTACATCATGCGTGGATGTAGAGGAGCACTATGATTTTAAAGCAGACGGCTCCTGCAAGGTGGCTTACAGCTTTGATATGAGCAGGGCAGTATCTGTGCTGATGAACCTGATGTCGGATTCTGTAAGGGCAACGCCGCAGTTTGCTGTAGTAAAGGACACTTCCCTTAATTTTTATAGCGCGCTGCCTGATACTACGCAACAAAAAATGACACCTGAAGAAGTGAACCTGGCAAAGAGCAGTAACTTATCGGTACAAATGAACCTTCAAAAAAGCCTGATGAAAATCAGCATCTACCACCAGGCTAAAAATGCCGCCGATCTGCAATATTATTTACGTAATATCTCAAAAATAGAATCGCATAGCAATCTGAATTCGGTAACAAAAAATAATAGTGGAGGTAAGGAATTTGACGCGCAGCAATTGATCAGCGGGCAGGATTATTACGCTTACGAGGTAACGCCGCATAGATTTTACCGCATAATTGATAAGGCAAAATTTAATGCTTTTTTAAAAAAAACACAATCAACCTTTTCAATGGCAAAGGCGATGCTGATAGAAATGCCTTACAAGGTGATACTGAATTTTGCTAAGCCGGTAAAAAAAATAAGCAACCCCAGGGCTGTATTATCAGCCGACAGAAAACGGGTTATCCTTCAAACAAATATGGATGAGATCATAAAAAATCCATCAGTAATGAACCTGAAGATCGATTTTTAAGCATAAATGGAGTGGTATAAAATACCGGGTATTCGGATTGACGGGCAACCGTTTATAAAAAGAGTGAAGGCCGGCGGTAAAACTATATGTTTGGTAGGTTATGAAAACCAGGTATTCGCCCTATCTGCAAAATGCCCCCATGCCGGTGGTGATCTTACAGCAGGATGGTGTAAAGAAGGGAAACTGATCTGTCCGGTGCACCGCTATTCATATAGTTTAGAGACAGGCAGGGGCAGCGAAGGACAGAATGACTATGTTGACATCTACACGGTTGAAATAAGAGATGGTTCAATATACGTGGGTATCAATTCATTTTGGGGGAAGTTTAAACAAATATTTAAATGAGCACGATTGAAATTGATTTTTTGACAACAGACTTTTACAGGGCTATTAGTTTTAAGAACGGCGAGGCTCCTGATCTTACTTCGTTGGATATATTGTTTTATGGTAATGGGATCATGGTGAACAACAATTTTAAAGATCCAATAACTTTTACTACCGAATCATTTATCAACGCTTTTGAATCGCAAATAGCAGCGGGTGAGGTAGAGCAATTTATGGAGCGGGAACTCTATTCAAAAACAGAAATATTTGGTAAGGTAGCCCAGCGAGTAAGTGTTTATGAGTATAATTTTGCCGATCACGACTCACACGGGTTACCCAGGGGGATAAATTTTATCCAATTTGTACTGGTAGAAAATAACTGGCGCATTCTTTCAATGGCATGGTGTGATGAAAACGAAAACCATGTTATCCCGATGGAATATTTGCGGTGAAATTAAATTAATCAACAACTCACTCAACTAACTTAAGGATACACTTCTTTATTTGCAGAAGCGAGCGTGTTTTTTAACAAACCTATAATTGTCATTAACCCAACGCCGCCGGGAACGGGTGTGATCCATGATGATTTTGGCGCTACATTTTCAAAATCAACATCGCCAAACAGTTTATAGCCTGATTTTGTAACTGTAGAGGTTTCTCTATTCATTCCTACATCAATTACAATTACGCCATCCTTAACCATATCCGCGGTAATAAAATTCTTTTTACCAATGGCTACTATCAGTATATCAGCTTGTAAGGTATAGCTCTTAATATCAGGAGTGCGACTATGGCAGATAGTAACCGTGCAGTTACCGGGTTGTGTATTACGCGCCATCAAAATACTCATAGGCGAGCCCACAATATTGCTGCGGCCAACAACTACGCAATGCTTGCCAACAGTATCAATACCGTACTCCTTTAGCATTAGTGTAATGCCATATGGTGTAGCCGGGATAAAGGAAGGCAGATTGCGCTGCATACGGCCCAGATTAATAGGATGGAAGCCATCCACATCTTTGCGATGGTCTATTTTTTCTGTTACTTTTTCAGGGTCGATATGTTTGGGCAGCGGCAACTGGACGATGATCCCGTCTATGCCTTCATCGTAATTTAGTTCAGCAACTTTAATGAGCAATTCTTCTTCGGTTACATCATTTTCGTAACGTATCAGGGTTGACTTAAAACCTACCCTTTCGCAATTTTTCATCTTGCTTGCCACGTACGTTTCACTTCCACCATCATGACCTACCAAAACCGCAACTAAATGCGGCTGACGCCCTGTGCGCTCTAAAATCTTAGCAGCTTCCTCGGCTATTTCGCCCTTTAGTTTTTCTGATACGTATTTTCCGTCGAGTAATTGCATATATCCTGAGATTAAAGATTTAAGAGCCAGTAATAAAGACCGTGATCTTTTTTTGCTTCTTGTTATCCTGATTCTGTTTTAGTCTAATTTCAACACCGCCATAAATGCCGATTGCGGTATTTCTACATTACCTACCTGACGCATGCGTTTTTTGCCTTTTTTCTGTTTTTCCAGCAACTTGCGCTTACGCGATATATCACCACCATAACACTTGGCTGTAACATCCTTACGCAATGCTTTTACGGTTTCGCGAGCGATGATCTTGGCGCCGATAGAAGCCTGGATGATAATTTCGAATTGCTGGCGGGGAATTAACTCCTTCAGCTTCTCGCATATCTTCTTCCCGAAATCGTACGCGTTTCCCCTGTATATCAATGAGGATAAAGCATCAACAGGTTCTGCATTTAAGCGTATATCGAGGCGCACAAGGTCTGATTGACGGTAGCCGATCTGGTGATAATCAAACGAAGCATAACCTTTGGATATGGTTTTCAACTTATCATAAAAGTCAAAAACTATCTCGCCCATCGGCATTTCGAATACGAGTTCCACGCGATCAGAAGTTAAGTATGACTGATGGGTGATGGCGCCCCGTTTCTGAATACAAAGGGACATTACGGGCCCAACAAATTCAGATTTAGTAATAATAGTTGCCTTAATATAAGGTTCCTCCACAAAATCAAGCTTGCTTGGATCTGGCAGATCGGATGGATTATTTACATGTAACTCAACACCCTTAGTAGTAAATGCCTTATATGATACATTGGGTACAGTGGTGATCACCGTCATGTCAAACTCGCGCTCCAGGCGTTCCTGAATGATCTCCATGTGCAGCATTCCAAGGAAACCGCAGCGGAAACCGAAGCCCAGTGCTGCTGATGATTCAGGTTCAAAAACCAGGGAGGCATCATTCAACTGTAACTTGGCCATAGAGTCGCGCAGTTCCTCGTATTCGTCAGTATCTACCGGGTAAATACCGGCAAAAACCATCGGCTTTACTTCCTCAAAACCTTGAATACCACTTTCGCAAGGGCGGTCAACACGGGTTATGGTGTCACCCACTTTTACTTCCTTGGCTTCTTTTATACCCGAAATTATATATCCAACATCTCCGGTTTTAATTACATCACGCGGCGACTGCTTTAGTTTTAAAGTACCCACCTCATCGGCATTGTATTGCTTTTCGGTAGCGAAAAATTTTACCTTATCGCCTTTCCTGATCTCGCCATTTACTACTTTAAAATAGGCTACAATACCCCTGAAAGAGTTAAATACAGAGTCAAATATCAACGCTTGTAAGGGCGCTTCAGGGTCGCCTACAGGCGGCGGAACGCGTTTTACAATGGCACGCAGCATGTCATGAACGCCCATGCCGGTTTTGCCTGATGCTTCTAAAATATCTTCACGTTTACAGCCTATCAGTTCAACTATCTGGTCTTTTACCTCTTCGGGCATAGCACCCGGCAGGTCCATTTTATTTAACACCGGGATAATTTCCAGGTCGTTCTCTAAGGCTAAATATAAGTTGGATATGGTTTGCGCCTGTATACCCTGTGCCGCGTCAACAATAAGCAATGCACCCTCGCAGGCAGCTATAGACCGCGAAACTTCATAAGAAAAGTCGACGTGTCCGGGTGTGTCTATCAGGTTCAGGATGTATTTCTGTCCGTCAAGCTCATAATCCATCTGAATGGCATGACTTTTAATGGTGATACCCCGTTCACGCTCAAGATCCATATCGTCAAGCAATTGCGCTTGGGATTCGCGTTGGGTAATAGTGTTGGTATATTCAAGCAATCGGTCGGCAAGTGTGCTTTTACCGTGGTCGATATGCGCTATGATACAAAAATTACGAATGTACTTCATTTGAAGCGCAAAAGTAGCGTTTTTGGGTGATATTTTGGCATTACGATTTCGGAATTTGGAATTTCGATTTCGAAATTTCAGCAGTTATGATGTCATTCACTAAATATATGTTATATGCTTAATAATTGTATTTTTGCTATATGGGCACAGCCAACGGGGCAACAACAAAGAAGGATACGTATTTACAGCATGTTACGCTGAAAAATTATAAGTCTATTAAAGATGTTGAAATAGATTTTAAGCCGGGGTTGAATGTCATAATTGGGAAAAATGCTTCAGGGAAAACGAATTTTATAAATGGGTTGAATATAGTTTTGAATTCAGATTATGATAAGTTCTTGGATTCTGAATCAATAGTTAAAGTATTTTTTAATGAAAATAAGGTTGAAGTCAAGACTCTCAATAAAATTTTATCTTCCGAGGATTTACAAAAAAATAAATTTCATAGTGATTTTATTAATCATGAGATTTTTTTAAAAACCAACGATAAAAATATAAAGATTGATAGTTATGAAGAACTACTTGAAGAATTGCTCGAACAATATTTTTTCAATTCAATACTTATAAGTTATGGCATTCCCTATAGAAATAACCCTGAATTTGTCAATACTCCTTTCTCATTTACAATAGTTAATAACGGAAAAGTTTCGCGTGAATTACTTATAGATAATGATTCCAATAGAACTGAGTTTCTTCGGCATTTTCTATTTCGGTTATATATTGATGTTTTCAGATTATATAGGAACAATGAGAAATCTTTAGCTGCTGAAGGCCTAAAGCAGAATATAATAACTTTTTCTTTAAATCATTTAAAAAAATTAAA
>JAQBOK010000035.1 GCA_028288085.1 Mucilaginibacter sp. | reverse complement strand
AAGCTTGGGTTTACTCATTTGCAAACCACTTTGATACTTGCCGGCTTAAATATTCTGTGTGTTGCTGTAGTATTAATGTTCAGGAATTATGGCAATTCCATATTACTTGGGTTAATATTATTGGTGTGCCTATTATTTAACTGGACAATTACTTTCTTCCTCCGTTCAAAAGAACGCGAAAGCCTAACCCTGCGGAATTTATTTATATAACCCAATTCTTAAATTTTTATTGCCGGGGGGATGCTTATCTGTAAGTGTTCCAGTCCATCCTTATTTTATTTAACTTTGCACTTTATATTTTAGTGCTATGAGGATTGCTATTAATGGATTTGGGCGAATAGGCAGGATATTTCTAAGAAATGTAATTTCAAATCCGGATATCGAAGTAGTGGCTATTAATGACCTGGCCGATACGGAAACACTTGCCCATTTATTTAAGTATGATTCTGTTCATCGTACATTTAGTGGCTCCGTTAAATGTGATGCCGGGAATTTATATATCAATCGTAAAAAAATAAGAGTATTAGCGGAAAAAGATCCTCTAAAATTACCCTGGAAAGAATTGAACATAGACCTTGTAATTGAATCAACCGGAAAATTTATTTCAAAACATGGCGCCGGGCAGCATTTAACGGCAGGCGCAAAACAAGTTATTATTTCTGCTCCGTCTACAGATAAAAGTGTACCTACTGTTGTTATTGGTGTAAATGATCAAGTGATAGATATTCAATCACCTATTTTATCTAACGCCTCATGTACTACCAACAATGTAGCTACCATGGTTAAAATATTAGATGATAACTGGGGTATTATTGATGGATACATAACCACAGTGCATTCCATGACCGGCGATCAAAACTTACACGATGCCCCGCATAAGGATTTGCGCAGGGCGAGGGCAGCATCAGCCTCTATTATACCAACCACTACCGGTGCTGCCAAAGCGATAACCAATATTTTCCCGCATCTTGAAGGTAAACTGGGCGGGGCAGGTATCCGTGTACCTGTTTTGAATGGCTCATTAACTGATTTTACCTGTAGCCTGAAAACCCCGGCAACAGTTGAAGCTATTAACCTGGCATTTAAGATGGCTGCTGACGGGCCAATGAAAAACATATTGGAGTACACGGAAGATCCTATTGTATCAACGGACATACTGGGCAACCCGCACAGCTGCATTTTTGATTCAAAACTCACCTCAATAGTTGGCGGGCTGGTAAAAATAGTAGGCTGGTACGATAACGAAATGGGATACTCAAGCCGTTTGGCTGATCTTGTTACAAAAATAAGTGTATTGAAACATGATCAGGTTTATTCCGGTTGAGGAGGTATTAGCTATCCGCAATGAAGTATTGCGAGAAGGCAGGCTAACGCTGGATGAATGCCGTTTCCCGACCGATAAAATAGAAGGCGCTTTTCATTTGGGTTATTATGATAATGACCAACTGGCCTGTGCGGCCTCCTTTCATCCGCAAAATTATGGAGAGTATAAAGGCAATGCCTACCAGTTACGCGGTATGGCCACTCTTGAACAATACCGGGGTAAAGGTATAGGCAACCAGTTGGTTAATTTTGCCATTGTTTACCTGCGGGGACAAAAAGCAAATTATGTTTGGTGTAATGCCAGGGTAAAAGCGATCAGGTTTTATCAGAATATTGGCTTTGAAGTGATATCTGATGAATTTGAAGTGCCGAACGTGGGCCCCCACCGTGTGCTCTATTTAAAAATACAGTAACCCCAAAACACCTTTTTCATTTTTACGTTCTGAATTTAGAATTAATTGCTGAATTTGGCTGCCCTAACAATTGCTGACCTTAAATAGTATGAAAACAATAGATCAAATAAATTTTTTAGGAAAAAAAGCCCTTGTCAGGGTTGATTTTAATGTCCCGCTTGATAAAGACTATAATATAACCGACGATAACCGGATGACTGCCGCTTTGCCTACTATCAATAAAATATTGAAAGATGGCGGTGAAGTGATCCTGATGTCGCATCTTGGAAGGCCTAAAGGCGGTCCTGAAGAGAAATTTTCCTTAAAACATTTGATACCTCATTTATCAGACCTTTTGGGCCAGCAGGTGGAATTTGCCGATGATTGCATAGGCAAAGAGGCCGTTGAGAAAGCAAGGGATTTGGAAAAAGGCGAGGTGTTATTGCTCGAAAACCTGCGTTTTTACAAAGAAGAAGAAAAAGGGGATAAAGATTTTGCCGAAAAGCTGGCCGCTTTAGGAGACGTTTATGTAAATGACGCTTTTGGTACGGCACACAGGGCGCATGCTTCAACCGCGGTTATCGCGCAATTTTTCCCGGAAGCCAAGTGCTTTGGTTACCTGATGGCAAGCGAACTGGCCAATGCAGAAAAAGTATTGAATAATGCTGAAAAACCTTTTACAGCAATAATGGGAGGGGCTAAAGTATCTGATAAAATTGAATTGATTGAGCGTTTGCTGGATAAAGTGGATAACCTGATCATAGGCGGCGGTATGGCATATACCTTTGCTAAAGCGCTGGGAGGAAGTATTGGTAAATCATTGGTAGAAGAGGATAAGTTAAGCCTGGCTAATAGCCTGATAAAAAAGGCGAAAGAAAAAGGTGTAAACCTGTTGTTGCCTACAGATTCAATTGTTGCCGATAATTTTTCAAATGATGCCAATACAGATACCGCTCAAAACGATAGTATCAAAGACGGATGGATGGGCCTGGATATTGGCCCTGATTCAATAAAGGCCTTTAGCAAGGTAGTGGAGGAGTCAAAAACTATTTTGTGGAACGGCCCAATGGGGGTTTTTGAAATGGAAAAATTTGAACAGGGTACCAAAGCCATTGCCGAAGCGGTAGTTAAGGCAACTGAAAATGGTGCTTTTTCACTGATAGGCGGGGGAGATTCTGCTGCTGCAGTGGCCAAATTCAATTTTACACAGGATGTTAGCTACGTATCAACCGGCGGCGGCGCTTTACTGGAATACATGGAAGGTAAGGAATTGCCGGGCGTAAAAGCGATAAATGACTAATACCTTTAAGTAACGATTTTGTTAAAGCCCCCCTAAACCGGGGCTTTTTTGTTTTATTCGTACCTTTAAATATAAGACTGATCTAAATGAAGAAATTTGTCCTTTTAGCTTTTTGCTTTCTGCTTTCTGCTTATGTTGTTTTTGCGCAGCCCGGCAGCAGTAGCCCTGATGCTGCTTTTGTAAAAGAAAATTACCAGAAATACGAATACCAAGTTCCTATGCGCGATGGTAAAAAGCTTTTTACATCGGTATATGTACCTAAAGATCAATCAAAAAAATATCCTGTTATGATGGATAGGACACCTTATAGCGTAGGACCTTATGGACCCGATGTTTATAGAGGATCGCTTGGGCCATCTTCATTATTTTTGCATGATGGTTATATTTTTGTTTACCAGGATGTGCGGGGACGCTTTATGAGCGAGGGGATATTTGAAGAAATGACACCCGAAAAGGAAGTTCATAAAACCAACCAGGATGTAGATGAAGGTACCGATACTTATGACACCATTGATTGGCTGATCAAAAATATACCCAACAACAATGGCAAAGTAGGGGTGTGGGGTATATCATATCCGGGTTTTTTTACCACCGCTTCCTTATTAAGCAGGCATCCTGCTTTAGTGGCTGCTTCGCCGCAGGCGCCAATGGCTGACCTGTACCGCGACGACGCTTTTCATAACGGCGCTTTTATGCTGGTAGCAAATTTTGGTTTTTATCCGGGTTTTACCAACAGGCAGGATGATAAACCCACTCAACGCCGTGGCAGTCGCCTAACTTACGGCACC
This sequence comes from Mucilaginibacter sp., assembly GCA_028288085.1. Taxonomy (GTDB): domain Bacteria; phylum Bacteroidota; class Bacteroidia; order Sphingobacteriales; family Sphingobacteriaceae; genus Mucilaginibacter. Next base: position 1,102 of record JAQBOK010000035.1, on the reverse strand, counting down.
GCAGATGGCTACGAGTTTTATATGAATATGGGTTCCGTAAAGAACTCAAATGATAAATTCTACAAGGATACTATACGTTTGTGGAACGAAATGCTGGATCATCCAAATTACGACCAGCATTGGAAAGATCGTAATGTGCTTAATCATTTGCATGATATTAAAACGGCAGTGCTAGTTACCGGGGGATGGTATGATGCAGAGGACCTTTACGGCGCTATAAACACCTATAAAACGTTAAAGAAAGAAAATCCTAATACGCCGGTTTATTTTACAATGGGCCCCTGGGTACATGGCGGCTGGTCGCGCGGTAATGGCGACCACCTGGGCGATGTGGATTTTGGAGGGCCTACGGGTCCATTTTATCGCGAAAAGATAGAATTCGCTTTTTTTAGTCATTACTTAAAAGGTACTGAAATGGACTTGCCAAAAGTATCCACCTTTGAAACAGGGGTTAATAAATGGAAAACTTATAATACCTGGCCACCAAAGGAAGCTGTTGATAAGAATTTATATTTTCTGCCTGGTGGTAAATTATCATTTGAGGCACCTGCTACTGCTAATAGTTTTGATGAATTTATTTCTGACCCGGCCAAACCGGTGCCTTTTATTAATGGTATTGATCTGGATATGAAGCGTGAATACATGACCGGCGACCAACGCTTTGCCGCCCGCAGGCCCGATGTTTTGACCTATCAGACTGATGTGCTGGATAAGGATGTAACGCTGGCCGGTAATATATGGGCCGATCTTAAAATATCCACCACCGGTACAGACGCCGACTGGGTGGTAAAAGTGATCGATGTGTATCCCGACTCCGCAAAAAATAGCCAATTTACAGGTAAAGATGTTTATATGTCAAACTATGAGCAAATGGTACGCAGCGAGGCTATACGTGGCAAGTTCCGTAATGGTTTTGATAAGCCCGAACCATTTGTACCCGGTAAAGTAACCCCGGTAAATTTTGAACTGCAGGATGTACTGCACACCTTTAAAAAAGGCCATCGTATTATGGTGCAGGTACAAAGCACATGGTTTCCACTTATCGACCGTAATACGCAACAGTTCCAGGATATTATGAAGGCAAAAGATACTGATTTTAAGA
>JAQBOK010000030.1 GCA_028288085.1 Mucilaginibacter sp. | reverse complement strand
GCGCAAACTTACTTGTATAGTATTACTTAATTATTAATGAATTATTAACAAACCAAAATACATGTAATATTTAGTTAATCAAATTATTATTTCGATATATTATAAATACAAAGAATTAATAATGAGTATTATATGATTTTGAAGTTTAATTTAAATTTAGGAAATATCTGGTGAAGAATATGTAAATATCAAATACTTATGTTTACAAATTTTAAATATTACTTAAAAACATAACAATTTTCAGAAATTGTATAAAGTAATATTTTATAATTTAATTGATGATTTATTTATCCAGTGAGAAACCTTCCAAAGACCTTTAAAAGTGCCGTAGGCACGACCGACATTGTAGCCCCGGAATTTATTCCGGGGTCTCGAGTTTGGCCTTTTTAATTAAAAGTGAAAGATTTTTATATAAAAACAGCGATATGCTATTGTTTATCGCTGTTTTTTGTTAGCTTTATATCTAGTTATATAACTAGATATAAAGCTAAGATTATGGGATATAAGACTAAAATCCAATTAATAAAAAGGGCTAAAAGCGAGCAGTGGTATGTTAATTTTCCAGCTGCTGTTGCCCAGGCTATTGAATTTGAACAAGGGGAAGTAGTGGAATGGCTCATTGATGACCATCAAAATATTGTACTTCAAAGAAGTGATGAGGCGGTAGCCTCTTTGAAAAAAAAACTTAAAATGAAAAAATAGGTCTTGTTAATGAGTTTGAAAGGTTGTTTGATCTTTGCAGAACGGCTTTCAAACAGGCCCGGGTAGCGTCCATGGCCCTTGACTTGGCGTATGGCTTATTGACCTGTCTGGGCAGACACACCATTACCGGGATGTTAACAACAAGAGGCCGGCAATTTGTCGATTGGTCTTGCGCATACAGATTGTTTGGGAAAAACCGGGTTGATACCGGGGAATTATTTAAAGTTGCCAGACAAGGTGTTCTGGATCAATTACCTAAAGATGCAATGATTATTGTGCATATGGATGATACCATTATTAGAAAGTCGGGCAAGAAGGTTCCGGGAACATCCTGGCGAAGAGACCCTCTAAGTCCTGCTTTTCATACAAATTTTATATGGGGGCAGCGCTTTATCCAGATATCAATGGCACTGCCTGATGGAGCTGCTAACTGCCAGTCCCGGGCAATACCGATTGACTTTCACCATTGCCCAACGGTTAAAAGATTAGGAAAAGACGCTGATACATCTCAAATAAACCACTTTAAAGAACAAAAGAAGATAGCCCGGCTTAGTAAGCAAGGTGCATTAAGGATTGAATCATTAAGAAATCAGCTGGATGAGCAAGGCGTAAAGGAAAGAACTTTGTATGTGAGTGTTGACGGGAGTTATAGCAATGCAACTGTTCTGAAATCATTACCGGCACGGACTGTATTAATTGGCCGTATACGAAAAGACACCAAACTTTACGGGTTCCCTATTCAGGAAAAGCAGACAGGCCGCAAAAAGGTTTACGGTCAGAGGCTACCCACCCCTGAGCAGATCAGACAAGAAGACCAGGCTCCATGGCAACTGGTAAATGCCTGGGCAGCAGGAAAATCACATGAATTTAAAGTTAAGGTTGTAAGGGATGTGCGGTGGCGCTCGGCAGGAGAAAGCCATGATCTTCAACTCGTTATCATAAAAGCATTGTCATACAGGCTTACTGCATCTTCAAGATTACTATATCGCGAACCGGCCTATCTAATATGCACCGACAATGGCTTGTCTATCGAAAAGCTGATTCAAACTTACTTATGGCGATGGGAAATCGAGGTTAATTTTAGAGATGAGAAGACTTTATTAGGATGTGGAGAGGCACAGGTCAGAAACCCGGATTCAGCAGAAAAAGTACCTGCTTTTACTGTTGCCACGTATTCATTAATGCACCTGGCGGCACATAGTACTTTTAAGGAAAAGGACGAATCTATCTTACCAAGGTCTAAATGGGACCCGCCAAAAGAAAACCAAAGATTATCGACCAATGAGATTACAAACCTGCTGCGGGCACAGCTCTGGTCTCAATCAACAGGCACCAGTTTCTCTGGCTTCATTAAAAATCAGCATCAAACACAAAGCCAGAGAAACTCCTCTGAACCACAATTTGCACCGTTTTATGTGAGAAAATAGCCAAACTCGAGGCCCCGGAATTTATTCCGGGGTGAATAGGCACGACCAGCAATTGTAGCTACAGAATTAATTCCGTGGTATAGGATAAAAACAAAAGCCGGATTAATGCATCATGCACAATCCGGCCAATTATCCTAAAATCTATTTCTTTAATTCCTGCTCAATGCGCTTCCAGCCAGTTGGCACCAATGCCTATACCGGTTTCCATTTTAACCTGCAACGGAATCGCCGTACGCATTAATTCATCCACTTTTTCTTTAATCAAATCAATTTCATCACGATGCACATCAAAAACCAGCTCATCATGAACCTGTAAAATCATACGTGATTTCAACTTCTCGTTTTTGATAAAATCATGAATATTGATCATCGCAACTTTAATCATATCGGCTGCTGAACCTTGTATCGGAGCATTGATCGCATTGCGTTCTGCAAAACCACGGTTGGTCTGATTGCGCGAATTAATATCGGGAAGATACCTTCTTCTTCCTAAAACTGTTTCCACATAATGCCGGTCACGTGCATCAAAAACCACACGATCCA
>JAQBOK010000382.1 GCA_028288085.1 Mucilaginibacter sp. | reverse complement strand
ACCTTTCTTGTTTTTCGTTTGCCCTTTCCGCGCAAGTGTTAATTCATGGAAAGGTAATAGCTGACGACACCGGAAAGCCCCTGACTGGTGCTACCGTACGCTTAAGCGAACCTGCCCTAACAATAATTACAGATGATAACGGGCAGTTTTCAGTCAGAATGCCGTCTTTCCCCTGTACATTGAGCATCACCTTTACCGGATACAAACTTAAAAAAGCCTTAATTGTCCATACAGTTGATTCGGCCATTGTCTTTAAAATGGAACCGCTGGCTGCAGCACTGGAAGAAATCGTTGTGAGTACCGGTTACCAGGAAATTTCCAAGGAACGAGCTACCGGCTCTTTTGCGAAAGTTGACAATACGCTGCTTAACAGGAGGGTCAGTACAAGCATTCTCGATAGGCTGGCAGATGTCGTTCCCGGACTGATTTTTAACAGGCTGAATATCCCATCAGGAACCTCGGCAAGCCAAAGTGCCATAAGTATCCGTGGACAAAATACCCTATTCGGTAATGCCAGCCCGGTTATCGTCGTTGATAATTTCCCCTATGATGGTGATATCAGTAATATCAATCCAAATGATATCGAAAGCATTACGGTGCTTAAAGATGCAGCTGCTGCCTCCATATGGGGTGCCCAGGCAGGTAATGGTGTAATTGTAATTACGACGAAAAAAGGGCGTTTCAATTCCCCAACAAAGGTTTCCATTAATTCAAACCTTACCCTGGGCGCTAAGCCAAATCTTTTTTATCAATCGCAAATGTCAAGTTCAGAATTTATTGATGTTGAGAAAATGCTTTTCTCGCAGGGCTATTATGACGCAGCGGAGCAATCTGCCTATCATACACCGCTAACTCCTGTCGTTCAGTTGCTTTATGCCGAACAAAATGGAACGATTTCCTCTGCCGACGCCGATGCGCAGATAAATGCCTACAGGAAGGTAGATACCCGCAATGACCTGAAAAAATACTTTTACCGAACCAGCGCCGGTCAGCAGGACGCGATTAACATCAGTGGCGGCTCCCTGAATGATCGCTACTATTTTTCTGCCGGTTATGATAAAAACCTGTACAGTTTCCGGGCAAACGGATATGACCGCATTACTGTTAATGCCAATAACACCTACAGTTCTTTTAACAATAAGCTGGAGTTATCCTCAACCATTTATTACACGCAAAGTAGCACCGAGCCACAAACATCACTCTACAATACCAACTACCTCAATACACCGGTGTTACCCTATTACCCTTATGCCCCACTTGCTGATGCACACGGAAATCCATTACCTGTAGTCGCAAATTATAACCAGACCTATGCCCGGTCGGTTACCTCTCAGGGATTGCTGGACTGGCAATACCGCCCGCTGGAGGAGCTTGGATTGATCAACAACCACATTATCTTAAATGACTACCGGATCAATACGGGACTTAAATATCAAATGATCCCTTCCTTAAACGCTGAGGTTCTTTTTCAGTATGAGTCTTCGCAAAGTGATGGAAGAAATTTGCAAAGTCAGCAAACCTATTATACCAGGGATGCGATTAATGATTTTACGCAGACAGATGCCAATGGGAACCTTACCTATGCAATTCCATTAGGAGGAATTCTCGACCAGGGGCACGTTAAGGTAGCTAGTTATAATTTACGGGAGCAACTGAATTACGCTCACACTTTTGGAACAAAACACGCTGTTTACGCGTTGGCAGGGTACGAACAGAAAGAGCTTCATACCATAACAGACGCTAACCGTTTTTATGGATATGACAATGAACATACCACGCTGCAGCCCGTGGCTTACAACACGTTTTTGCCTCTATACGCTTTTCCTGGCTACACGGGCACCATTCCTTTTAACGATTCGGAAAGCGATCTGACAGACCGCTACCGATCTTATTACGCAAACGGGGGATATACTTATGATAATCGATTTCTGTTTACAGCAAGCGCAAGGCTTGATCAAAGTAACTTATTCGGCGTAAAGACCAATCAAAAGGGTGTTCCTTTATACAGCTTCGGTTTTGGATGGAATCTGAGCAATGAAAACTTCTACAAAATTACCTGGCTGCCTTACCTTAAATTACGTGCGACATACGGGTATAACGGGAATGTTTACAAAAATGTATCGGCCTATACCACCGCGCTTTTGGCTAATTCCTATAATTATTCGCCCAACACCAGCCTGCCCTATGCAACAGTAGAAAACCCGCCAAATCCTGAACTACGATGGGAGCGTGTCAAAATAGTTAACCTGGGCCTGGATTTTAGTACGAAAAATTCGGTTGTAAGCGGCAGCTTTGAATATTACCACAAGAACGGATATGATCTGATAGGCAACTCTGCCTTTGACCCTACATCCGGTATAACCTCCTTTACAGGAAATAATGCAAGTACAGCGGGACATGGATTTGATCTGACGATAAATACCAAGAATATCGACCGGGAGTTCAAGTGGTATACCAGCCTCCTCTTTAGCCAGGTCAGGGACGTGGTTACAAAATATAACATTGTGCCACCTGCTTATGCATTGGTGCAAAGCCCCGGTATCCCAAACGTAGGAAAACCATTATTTGCGATCTATAGCAGAAGCTCGGCGGGCTTAGATCCCCAAACCGGTGACCCCAGGGGATACCTGAACGGGCAAATAAGCAAAGACTACAATGCTTTGACCAGCGGAGATAATTATGGCAACATCGTTTACGACGGCTCGGCCATTCCAACAGTGTTCGGCGCTCTGAGAAATACCTTTTCCTACAACCAGGTCAGTTTATCAGTTAATATCAGTTACCGCCTTGGTTATTACTTCCGCAAGAATTCAATTTCTTATTCCAGCGTGCTTTCCGGCCAGGGAGGGAGCGGCGATTATGACCTCAGATGGCAGAAGGCAGGTGATGAGGCGCATACTTATGTACCTTCAATGCCCGCGACTATAGACGGGTTCCGGGACTACTTTTATCAGACATCAAATGTGTTAGTTGCCAGTGGCGACCATGTCCGCCTGCAGGATATCAACTTGAGCTACGATCTGAATAAAAAACAGTTGCGCAGTCTGCCGTTTTCCAATATCCAGTTTTATCTGTATGCTAACAATCTGGGTATAATCTGGAAGGCCAATCATTTCGGGCTTGACCCCGATTATTATACAACCGCACCGCCGCCACGAACAATTGCTTTTGGGATCAAACTGGATTTCTAACCATTTAAACAATTTTAAGATGAAACCAAACTACTTTAAATATGCTATCCTGCTAATAAGCTTATCGGTAATAGGCTGTCAGAAAAATTTTCTGGATAAAGTCCCTGATAAATCCTTGCTCGTGCCCGTTAACCTTTCTGATTTTCAGGCCATCCTTGACAATAGCAACGCCGTGATGAACTATGTTCCGTATTTGCCTGAAATTGCCACCGACGATATTTACATCACCAATGCTGGCTTTGCAAGCCAGTACAACCAGGATCAGAACAGCTACCTGTGGGCGACAGATATCTTCCAGGGTATCACGGGTTCAGATTGGGACATTCCCTACCAACAGGTTTTTTATGCCAATATCGTATTGGACGGCTTAAAGGGATTCAGTAAAACCCCTGCGACGCAGCAACAAATGAAGCAAATGACAGGGTCTGCGCTCTTCTACCGCGCATTTGCTTTTTACAATGTGGCACAGGAATTTGCAGCACCTTATAACTCCTCAACTGCTGAATCTGACCTTGGAATTCCTTTGCGTCTGACATCGGACGTGAACGAGGTATCCAAACGCGGGACAGAGGCACAAACGTATGCTCAGATCATTACTGATCTTACCGAAGCTGAAGACCTGCTTCCCGAGACAACTCCCTACAAAACCCGGCCCACAAAAATTGCAGCTCTTGCTTTACTGTCGCGCGTTTATCAAACCATGCAAAATTATTCCAGGGCCCTCCAGTATGCGTCCGATGTTCTTACGGCAGATAATCAGCTGATTAACTATAACGCGCTGGACTCGACAGCCGCTTTTCCTTTACCTGCGGCTTTGCCAAATGGTAACAGTGAAGTGCTTTTTTACAGCGTACTGATTAATAATAACTTTTTGGGAGGCGCTGCAAGTCTTACAAGCGTGGATACCACCCTTTATCGTTCCTATATCAGCAATGATCTGAGAAAAGAATTATTCTTTAACCATCAGGGAAGGGGTATCTACTTATTTAAAGGCTTTTACACAGGCAACCAATTCACATTTGCAGGCCTGGCCCTGGATGAGGTCTACCTGATCAGGGCTGAATGTTATGCAAGGTTGGGGAATACTGCAGCCAGCCTTTTAGACCTTAATACGCTTCTGGCACCGAGGTTTAAAACAGGCACCTTTCAGCCTTTTACAGCCAGCACAGCTGATGAGGCCTTAGCCCTGGTACTCACCGAGCGTAGAAAAGAACTGGTATACCGCAATCTCCGGTGGGTAGACCTTCGAAGACTCAACCAGGACCCTCGTTTTAGGGTGACTCTTCACCGGAACATCAACGGACAGACCTATTTACTCGCGCCAAATGACGGGAAATATACCTTCCCTATTCCAAATGATGTCATTTCAAACAGCGGTATTCAACAAAACCCCAGATAATAGCAACACTTATTAAATACTTTAACATGAAAAATATTAAATCCATTATCAGCCTGACACTTCTAATCTTTTTTCTATTGCCCTTTTTTACTCATGGAGCCGTTTTGAAAAATAGTCAGAGCTCCAAAAAAACAGGGTTTATCCTAAGTGGGGAAATCATTAACGATAGTTCCATGAGTGATACGGTAACGCTCTATTTGGACAAGGAATTTGGTACAGGTAATGGCATATTGCCCCTGGATAGTTCTGTTGTGGTAATTTCCAAAGACCATCATTTTTCATTAAACTATTCCAGCCTGGCCAGTTCTAGATATTTTACACTGGGGATTGCCTCAGCTAATCAATCATTTCCATTCGATCAGTATTTGATAGAGCCGGGTGATAGTATTCATATGGTTTACAATCAAACCGAAAAAACGGTTAGATTTTCCGGGATAAACTCCGCAAAATTTAATTGGCTTTTCAGCCTCTCGGTAAATACCAATAAGTATCAGGCAACCCTAACCAAACCTATATTTATGAGCGAGCCAGCAGAATTTTTTGCTAATATTGAAAAGATCCTCGATTTTCAGTTGGAAGAGTTAGAAAAGGTTAAACGAACACTATCGGCCTCCGCCTACAATATTTTAAAAGCAGATATGATCGCCCATAACCGGCTTTCTATTTATGAAACGATGCGCGTTTCTACTTTTGGTCACGAATACGAAGATCCTGAAATGGGAGAGGACATGGATGCCCTTTATGGCACGAAATATTTGGATCAACCAATCGATCCTATCGATCCGGCATATCTTACCTGGTCCGGTTACTATACCAGTTATTTATTGGCGAAAGATCGGACCGATTTTCTTTTTCGTCAGGTTCATCATCAGCAGGTCGATTCCACTTTCCTGACTTTTTTGCAGAAACAACATACCGGAAAGTTGAGGGATAAAATAATCGTCGATTATGTTTTCAGGAGCCTGGGATTTGATTTTAATGAAAATATGTTAAACGACGCCATAAGGATTGTAGAGGATCCTTATTACTATTCCGTTCTTTCTGATGTGAAGCGAAAGCTCGGAAAAGGTTCCGAGATTACCTCATTTAATTTTAAAGATAAAGACGGAAATCAGGTGGATTTCAAAAAGTTTAAAGGTAAAGTGGTGCTGATCGATATGTGGTTTACCGGATGCAGAGGCTGCGTCGATGTAGCCAAAAATATGCCCCCGGTTGAGAAGGTCTTCGAAAATAATGCCAATGTCGTATTTATCAGCCTCTCTATTGATAAAGACAAAGAACGATGGTTAAGAAGTATAGATCCCAATCAAATGGTAAATGGAAGTTACACCCACTATACCTCCCCAACTACTACTTACCTTTATACCGGTGGAACAGGTTCGAATAACGAATTCATCAAAAAATATAACCTGTTAAATTCTTACCCCGAACTTCTGCTGATCGGAAAGGACGGGAAAATATTCTCAATGACCCCGACAAGGCCGGACGAACCTGATGGTCAGCAAAGACTCATCCGGGAAATCAGTCAGGCACTGGGAAATTAGTAAGAAGCCGCATTTATGCGGCTTCTCACTTTAACTTACTGTAAAGTGGCTACTCCCTTGATGATGTTTGTAACCGGGCCGCCAGGAACCGATTGCTGCCCTTCACAATCAAAACGCTGGTCTGAACTACAGGAAACAGTATGGCCAGCCGGGATGGCCACCCAGTTGGGTGTCGCGGGGTTGGTCGTGTTTGTGTTATATACATTACTGGTAAATGGCTTAAA
>JAQBOK010000371.1 GCA_028288085.1 Mucilaginibacter sp. | reverse complement strand
TGAAGAGATATTTTTTACTACTTAGTTTATTTATTATCGGATTTTCATCCTGCAAAAAAAGCGCATCATTTGATCCAGTAAAACAAGCAGCCGCTGATGACGCCGCTATAAAAGCATATATTGCCTCTAACGGAATTACTGCAATTGAAGACCCATCGGGAGTTTATTACCAGGTGGTCACACCGGGTACCGGAGCCTATCCTAAACTAACCTCTCTTGTAACAATGAACTATACCGGAAAATTACTTAATGGGAACGTATTTGACTCTAACACAATCAACAACAGTCCTTTATCCAGCTTTATACAAGGCTGGCAAATAGGAATACCTCACATTAATACCGGTGGAAGAATATTGCTGCTTATCCCATCTGCGCTTGGTTATGGAAATGCAGCTAACGGAAGTATCCCGGCTAATTCAGTATTGGTATTTACCGTTGACCTTACCGGGTTTAATAATTAGCGTTTTATTGAATATAGTTTGATCCAAGCAATTAAAGGTAAAGGACGGTTTATTAAAATCGTCCTTTATTTTTTATATTCGGTGAAAAATCCCTGCATGAAAAAATTATGCTTTTTACTTCTTTACATTTTTTCTATCCCGGCATTTGCACAAACTAATTCTTTAAAAAGTGCGATCAGTAAAAAAGCGGACTCCCTGCAGAGTAAAATAGTAGCCTGGAGGCGTGATTTTCACGAACATCCCGAACTGGGTAACCATGAATTCCGTACGTCAGCTATTATAGCAAAACATTTAAAAGTGCTTGGATTGGAAGTTAAAACGGGCATAGCAACTACCGGGGTGGTGGGTATTTTGAAAGGAGATAAACCGGGGCCGGTTGTGGCCCTGCGGGCGGATATGGATGCACTGCCGGTTACGGAGCGAACGCCTGTGCCATTTGCGTCAAAGGTGAAAACTATGTACAACGGACGCGAAACAGGTGTTATGCATGCCTGTGGGCACGATTCGCATATGGCCATACTAATGGCCGTTGCCGAGATACTATCATCTATGAAAAGCGAATTACATGGAACCGTAAAATTTATTTTTCAGCCTGCTGAAGAAGGATTGCTTCCCGGAGAAATAGGCGGAGCCGAAGAAATGGTGAAAGAAGGGGTACTGGAAAACCCCAAAGTGAATGTTATTTTCGGGCTGCACATTAATTCGCAAACCGAGGTAGGGATTATTGGTTACCGGCCCGGTGGAACAATGGCTTCAGTAAATGATTTGCAGATAATTGTAAAGGGCCGTTCGGCACATGGGGCCTACCCATGGTCAAGCGTTGACCCTATAGTGATTTCGTCACAGATCATCAATAACTTGCAAACAATTGTGAGCCGCAATCTGAATGTTACTGAGAATGCCGCTGTTGTAACTATCGGCGCCATAAATGGCGGTAACAGGTCTAATATTATTCCCGAGAAAGTAGAAATGCTGGGCACGCTACGCGCTTTAAGTTTGGCAGATGAGCAAATGCTGATCGAAAGGGTAAACCAGATAGCAACTAAAACTGCAGAAGCAGGAGGGGCCATTGCAGAAGTCAAGATTCCATACAGTCTGCATTATCCTGTAACCTTTAATGATCCCGGGCTAACCATGAAAATGCTGCCCACCTTGCAGGAAACTGCCGGTACGGCAAATGTGATACTTCGCCCGGCGGTTACCGGCGCTGAGGATTTTAGTTTTTACCAGGAAAAGGTGCCGGGGCTGTTTTTCTTTTTAGGTGGAATGCCCAAAGGCGGCGACCCACAGACAGCACCATCACACCACACACCCGATTTTTATATTGATGAAAGCGGATTTGCATTAGGTGTTAAAGCTTTGTGTAACTTAGCGTTAGATTATATGGATAGCAACAGCAAATAAAATTACTTAAAAACCGATATGAGTAAGAACCTTACAACTATTTTATGGGTTAGCCTTGCCGCAACGCTTTTTGCGCAAATAAGTTATGCAAATGGGCATAGCAAGACTATTGTACATATTAATAAAAATAATTCAAACAAAACTGTTTCTGTAGCTGATTCAGCTGCATCAAGGGCGACGGTGATGAACATTATAAGCACGGTAATAAAAGCCTCGGGTAGTTTTGATATTGACGCCGTTGCCGACCTGTATACCCCAAACGCGGTGGTTGCAGATGAGGAACCTCCTTTTTCGTGGAATGGCCCTACGGCAGGTGTACAATGGGTTAGCACCGTTGAAAAAACCTGTAAACAATATAAGTTAAAAGATTTTAAAGGGAAGTTGGGGCGTATCAATGTTTATCTGCAAACAGATGAAAGCATTTACGTGGTAGTTCCCGTAGAATATACCGGCGAAATTAAAGGCGAACGCTTTGAAGAAGATGGCGCTTTTACATTTATTTTTAGAATAGTTAGTGGGCGATGGCTGATTAAAAGCCAGGTATGGGTGGCTAAAAAAGGATTATAGCACCCAATGAAACCGTGGTGCCTAAACCTCTTTTGGTTTTAAGTTAATAGCATTTCTGGATTAACTTCGTCTTAAAATAAATTCACAAAGGTCATTTATAATATGAATTTATATTGCTAACGAAATAAACCTTCCCGGTAAACTCACCAATTTATGGCACAGATCCAACCTTTTTGCCCCATCAGGCCTAATCCATTTTATGCGGATCAGTTGGTATTTACAGGATCGCAAGTGGAATCAGTGTCTGGCGATTTTAGTAAAGAAGGTTCATTAGCTCCACTAAAAATATTGCTCGAAACGGGTGCGAGGCAAAGACCTGAAACGCCGGCCGGACAGATCGCTGCCTACCAGGATATTAAAGACATGCTGAAAAGTCTGCTTGCAAAGGACCAGTTATGGCGCGAGCAAACGGCAGGTATTTATGTATATGAGGTGGTACATAAAACTTACCGACAAACCGGCATATGGACGTTAACGTCATTAGATGATTACACGAAAGGGACTATTAAGATACACGAACTTACCTTTGCTGACAGTGTGCGCCGCCTAAAGAATTACCGGGAAAACACCAGCCTTGAGGGCAGCCCCATTTTGTTAGCATACCCACCGGATATTACCATTAACCGCATTATTGCGGAAACAAGAAAGAATAATCAAAAGACGACTTTGGGTAACCAACAAGGGTTGCACAGGTTATGGAAGATAGAAAGCCCGGAAGTACAGCGACAACTGATTGATGCCTTTGCTCATATTCAAACTGTTTACCTGGCAGATGGGCATCATCGCATAGAATCGGCCGCGAGACTGGAACAGGATCAAAAAGAAAAAAGGTTGCCTGTTTTTGATACCATATCATCACTGTACATGGCTACTGACCAGTTACGTATTGAAGAATATGACAGGGTGGTTATACCGCCACAAAAGATTGAAAAGATCTGGTTTTTTCAACAACTTGACAGGTGCTTTGATATACAATCGTCTAAGATCCCGGTACAACCACGAGGGGTACATTGTCTGGGGCTTTATTTTGGCGGGAAATGGTATAACCTGGTAGCCAGGCCACATACGTACATCAATAAAGGTGCAGCGGCTAACCTGGATGCCGCTATTTTGCAGGATCATGTATTGGCCCCCGTTTTCGGTATCAGCGATCCAAAAACCGACCCCCGTTTAAAATGTGCCGGCGGAGAAAAGGCGATGGAAGAAATAATGGACATCATTGACACTAACCCGGATGCTATTGCCTTCACCATTTGCCCGCTTAGTGTGGAGCAATTAATTGCTGTAGCCAATGCCGGAGAGATATTGCCGCCCAAATCTACCTGGATAGTACCTAAAATACCTTATGGGTTATTACTTTATCAGCAATAAAGTCATTGTAGTTAAGTAGGATTTTTAGAACATAAAAAGCCGCTTAACTAATTGCTAAGCGGCTTCTCAATATGGAATATATACCTCTGCCTAAAGCACAGCGGTATTAAGCTTATTTATAGGTTATAAGTGTTGTTGGCAATAGTGAAGCGTTTATGCCGGCACCAAAAACATTGCTGCTCCATCCTGTTATTGCAGGGCTATTAGGCCCTATATAAGAGTTATTTACACCGTAAATACCGCTTGTAAAGTTCACCTTGTTTCCGTTAATGGTTATGTCTGAACTTGAAAGACCAGATTGGTTCCAGTAATATAGGCCCACATTGCTGAATGATTCCGACTTACTATAAATATCATTAGTAAATACCTGCATGTGAGTACCACCAGATATGGCTACACCATATTGTCCGGGATTTACCAGTCTATTATATGCTGCAACTTGATAGCTGCCTCCGTTATCACCGAGCATAATGCCGCCACCTGTTTTGCTTGGGCCACCACCCCTGATCCAGTTTCCGCTAATATATATGGGGTCTGTAGATAAACCATTGCTTTTATACATGCTGATCGCGTCCTCAGGGTAGCTTGCGCCCAAAATATTCTCCAGCATATTATTATTTACCCTGTTATTGCCACCACTTACATTATCAAACTGAACAAAAGCCCCTTTGGGATAAGGACCCTGCATGTTTTTCATTTGATTATATTGTACTTGTATGCTTTTACTGTCAACAGCATAAACCCCCGTAGAAACATTGCTGATATAGCTGCTGTCAACTTTTACACTGGTACAGTTGGATATATTCACACCCAATGTTTTAGAATTCAGTAATTTGCAATGAGTGATACGAATATTGGTGCAATTAACCAGGCTAATGCAAGGAACAGTTCCGCCGTTAATAGAGTCACCACTAATAGTTATATTATGGGCGCCAACTAATGATATTGGACCAGTAAGCTTATAAACAGATTTGGAAGTTGCCGTTGCTGCATTTGCAATACTTAAAGAAGCTGCCTTACTGTCAAGGGTTGAATCGGGATTTGTGTTAGATTCCTTTTGGCACGATGAAATAAAAAGAGGAACAAATAGGGACAACGCAATGCAAACACGTATCGCCTTTGGGAAGGACAATTTTTTCATTTTTAATAGTTTAAATTAATTAAGAAGTTAGTATAACGTAACTCTTTTCAAATATGTTGTGTACTGGAATGAAAAAATTTCTTTCTGATTAAATTTTTAAGATGGAATATAATAAGATTTCTTAATAAGCATATTTGGAGGTTATAATGCTTAAATGGTATATGAATGCTATAGTACCAGCACAAATTTAATCGTGAATGATGTTTTTTGAATGATTTTGGCCGGGTTGATAATATTTTACCTTCCAAATTAGAAATAGGAATTTATCTCAACCCCCGGCCTGTCGCGTTGTAAAGTTCGGTTATAGTATTAATTCAATACTACTTTGTTCAGATTTTCGTGGTAATTGACAAGTTTCAACATTACATCAATGGCGTTTTCATAGTTTTTAGCACCAACTACTTTTTTATACTCCTGCTCAAGCATTACCATTTGATTTTTAATATGCTCGTAAAATTGAATACCGTCATCTGTTAAATATAGCATCATTGAACGGGCATCAGTGCTGCATTTTTCACTTCTTACAAGTTTAAGCTCTTCCAATTCCTTAATAACCTTGCTGGCCGCCTGTTTGGTTATGCTCAAATTTGATGCAAGTTTATTATTGGAAATACCCTTGGTGCCTATGCTCATAAATAGCGGTATATACGAATTGTTGAACCCTTTCAGATTAGCATGGCAAAGCTTTGTACAATACCATTCGTCCGAAAGTCGTTTCAAAAGATATAATAACCTGTTAGTCATCCTGGTTGAATCCTCGTTTAACATGATGTTTTTTATTAATGTTTAAGTAAGTATTACCAATAGGCTGTTCTAATAATTTTTGCTATCTCAAATTAAGTAAACCAAACTGACCAATAAAGTCAACCTGGTTTACAAAAATAATGATTTTTATACAATTAATTTACTCATAAATGTTATCTTATAACATCAGAATTGTACTACAACCCGGGCCCTTACTCCCCATTTAGGTGCATCCGGATGATCAAGATAGCTAAGCCTCCTAACAAGGTCGAGGCGTAACACTTTAAAAATATTCTCAATACCGGCACTGGCTTCCATGTAAGGTCCGTTATTAAGCGCATAGGTTACCGGCTTACCATTCCCGTCTACAGGGAACTGTAACAAAGATGGGTTATTGGCAGGGTTGTTTTCTGATCTTACACCACCCCATATTGATTTGAATGAAATAACCTCTCTTAATTTCAGCGCCTGTAACAATGGCACTTTGTTAAAGATGAACCCATTGAAATGGTGGTCAATATTCACGCTGGCATAATGGTCACTTACAAACTCCAGGTAGTTCATTAAGTTGTATGATTCTAATTGCAGAGAGTAACTTTGGTTTGCATGGTGGATATCCAATAACGGGTAAGGCAGTTTGCCAAAAATATATCCACCCTCGGCCACAACATCGGTAAAACCTAATTGCGACAAATAAAAGCGCTTGGTTATATTACCGGTAACATTCTGGTAGTCGTAATCACCTTTTAATAAACCTTTAATACCTTCCTGGTAACGCAGGGTAAAGATTGGGTATTTATCAGGTATGGGAGTACGATAGAGTTTACCCTGGTAAAACTTTTCTTGTGGGGCATATCGCAATTCCATAGATAATTCTGTGGTTTGAAGATCGTTAACAATATTTGGCTGCCCTCCAACAATATTCTGGAAATACAATGTTCCCGTTGGATTTTGGTTCCAGCTCTTCAGCTCAAACTTGTAGGAGAAGTGGTTCAGATACTCATGAACATAATCCAGCCTAAAGATGTCATTATAGGTGTAAATACCATTGTTGCCCCGTTTAAAAGAAAGCAGGAAATTATCCTCCTGTACAAATTGCAGCTCCTGCCCAGGTATCTTTGTATCATGCTGAACGCTGGCCCTCAAATACTCCTGTGGAAAAGAATATATTGATTTATCATTAAGAGAATAAGTACCACTAAGAAAATATTTAAATTTTTCATCCTTAAAACCATAGGCCCCATAGGTTTCAAAGTAATAACGTTTGCTCAGCGCTGTGGTGGTGCGCCCCCCAAGCCTTAGCCTGAAACCTTCTACAGGGTTAAAGTTGTAAAAGGTATTTACCGGTCCTACCTCAAAAGGTCCTAAATTATCATACCCCGCAACAAACAGCGTAACCAGTTTCATAGTCCTTTTAAAGGAAGGGATGGTTTGCAGGCTATCAATATTCTTATATATGTTTGCCTGTCCGGCCTGTAGGGTGTCGGGGCGGTTAGCCTTCCAAAATTCATCTCCCTTTTCTGTTGCATTAAAGGCGATCATCTGTGCCGGACCCGAATAGGTTTCCTGTGAGCGCGGTTTATTAACAGCAAAGTTATTAATGATCACCACACGCTCGCCGTAAACGCCGCCACCTTTATTTTTGTTCAACCCAAAGTCTATTTTCAGGTCGCTTTGACTTAACCTATAGCGTCCGCCCTCTGTCTTTTCATAAGCCAGTGTGGTTTGCATCTGACGTACAAAGTTAAGGTTGATGTGCTTATTTACCGATAATATGGCTTTTTGAACAGCGTAATTTCCGTCCATAGTAATATAAATCTTACCCTCAAATAGCATATCAGTAGTACTGCGCGGGGTAAAACTCAATTCAATCAGCTGCGGACTTACATCTTTAATGGTATCGGTAATAAAAAACTTATAGAAAGATGGTGCACCGTCAGCAATAGGGCTAAGTAATTGGTTCCCAAGCAGCGGAATATTATTATCATATATTTCAATATCCATGTACATCCGGTTGAAATATGCTTTCAACCCTTCGTTATCTACAAAGTTTTCGTCGTACTTAACCTGTTTGTTGGCCTGTATCACTTGTTTCTTTACATATGGCGATTTGCGGAAGTAGTTATCAGAAAGCTTTTCTTCCATATATATAGGCAACAGGTTTTTGCCGCCTATAGCCGTAGAATCTTGCTCTGTAAACAGGAATTGGTAGTTCTTAAATATTTTTTTGCTTTTAAATTTTTCAGAAAGATCGCTCAACGAAAATATCATTCGTTCATATTGCTGATATTCCGCATAGTTAAAATTTTCCAGCCTGTTTTGGTCCTTATGGGCAATCACCTTGCGGATCAATTCTACAGCAGGGTTATTTCTATTGGTATACCTGGTTTTTTTACCACTTTTTATAACCACCTCACTAAGTACCCTACGGTCCTCATTTATAGAAACGTTAATGGTTTGCACAATACCGGGGGTAATGTCTTTGTATACGGTCTTATAGCCGATAAAAGAAACTTTGATACGGGTAAAAGTTCCTGTAGCGCTTAAGTGATAATTGCCCTGTACATCAGTGCTATTGCCTATTGTGGTGCCTTCAAAAGTAACACTCACACCAGGCATCAGCTCATGGGTACGTGCATCGGTTACCTGTCCCCTTACGGTGCTCTGCTGAGCCATCAATATAGTAGATAACATCAACAGTAAAAGCATCATCGTGCTTTTAAGTAATCCAAAAGTATATTTCGTTTTCATGATTTTAAATTTTTTCCCGTCAATCTCAGGCGGCTTGTTTATGCTGATAAAAATCTCCGTGCTGCAACACAGCGCTTTTGTTTATGCTTAACCTCAATTTTTTGAACTGATCAATCAAAGGA
>JAQBOK010000215.1 GCA_028288085.1 Mucilaginibacter sp. | reverse complement strand
CTTTTTGCCCTCAAAAATTGTGTTCTCGAGGTGTTTTCTGAAATGTTTAATACTTGTCCTATTTCTTCATGGTCATACCCTTCAAGCAGGTACAATGATAATACTAACCGGTATCCCTCTGGTAATTCCTTCATGGCCTCTTTAACTTGTGCCACCTTATATTGTATCTCTTCATCATCCTCACCCTCTTCGTCAGCAATATTATCCAGTTGCTCATCCTGCAGTTCAACCAGCTCCATTTTGCGTTTGCGCAAAAGGTTAATAGCCCGGTGAACTACAATTTGTTTTAGCCACAAACCAAATGTAGTTTCCTGCCTAAAATCTTTTACACGGTTAAAGGCATCCAAAAAGGCCTCCTGTAAAACATCTTCAGCTTCGGCAATACTGCCCACTATCCGGAAGGCGACGTTCAACATCGCTTTCGAATATAGACGGTACAGCTCAAAGCAGGCTTTTTTACTGCCCTGCTTACACTCAACCACCAGGTCGTAATGCTTATCAATGTATACGGATTCCAAATTTTCAGCTTTCAATTAATATGACGCATCCTTTTTTCGAACGTTGCACGAAACTTAAATTAAGGTAAATAAATTGTTCATTTATTTCGAATGTCGATTTTGAATCTATTTGTCCAATCCTTAAATTTTGAATTTAAAGATCACCATGATTTTTACCCCTTTTGTTAATTAATGAAGGATTAATTCATTCCGGATTCAAAAACTTGTCTATCGCTGCCACAGCGCTATCATATCTATCCTGCCCCGATCCGGATATCAGTGCATAATTTGCATTTAAAGACTGCAATTCCTTATACCACACATCCATAAAATGTTCGCGCATATCTGGAAAATCACGTAAAGGGTCCTCTTCCCAGGGTAGGTCGATGTTCAGCAGCAGATAAAGGTCATAAGGATGCCTCGGTAATTCGTCCAATACTTCCTGGGGCGATTTGCCAAAAGTATGATCACTCCAGATTTTTACCGTAATAAATGTGGTATCGCATATTAACAATTTATTGGCTTTGGGTAGATATTCTTCTTCTAAAGCAACTTGTCCATAAAACATATTGATCTCATCCTGCCATGTAGGTGCTTCGGTTAGCTTTTCACAGTACCCGCGTGCATATTCAAGCACCCAAACCGTTTGGTAATGATCTGCCAAATATGCCGACATGGTAGATTTACCGGTAGATTCCGGGCCTACGATGGCTATTTTGATGATTTTGGATTGCTGCATTGATTAAATTAATAATAAATTCGAAATTGAGCATTCGAAATCAAACAAGCTGTTTTTTATAGTCTTTTTTCCAATCCAAATAACCCAACAGGGCGATAGCTACATAAATAGCATACATAACCGCGGTCAGATCAAGCCCTTTGAAGATATAAACACCCACATAAATTATATCAACAAATATCCATATCAGCCAGTTCTCCAAAACTTTGCGGGCCAAAAACACCTGTGCCACTAAACTGCAAGCCGTGCAAAAGCTGTCGAGGTATGGGTAAGAGGCTGGTTGATAATGCTTTATCGGGGCGAGCTTGATTAATAATAGCCCCAATACAGGGGTTACCAGGGCAACAATTAATAATGATATTGTCAACTCCTTAGTTGTTATCAATGCTACCGGTGTTTTTACTTCAGTGGCAGGTCTTTTGCTCCAAAAGTACCAGCCATAAATGTTCATCCCCAAAAAGTAAAATTGCAAACCCATATCGGCATACAGGCGCGCGTCAAGAAAAATGAAAATGTATATGCCAACGCTTATAATGGCAATTGGCCAGTTCCAGATATTATTGATGGCCGCCAGGTAAACACATAACAGACCTGTGATAACGCCAATAATTTCGAGCCATGTTTGATGTTGCCACCAATCTTGCAGCGCATGTATAATTTGCATTGTCCAAATATAACCGTCGGGGACGCAAGATCTTGCGTCTCACAATTTCTTTACCAGATTTTTACCCTTTTATCCGGATCAAGCCACATTTTATCGCCCTTTTTTATGTTAAAAGCTTTGTAAAATTCGGGCACATCAGTAAACGGCCCGTTTACCCTTAAAAAGCCGGGAGAATGCACATCCGTAAGTATCTGGTTAGCCAGCACTTCATCCCGTTCATGGCCCAGCCATCCTAAAGAATAACCTAAAAAGAAGCGTTGTAATGGCGTAAGGCCGTTTATCTTTTTCCCATCCTTATACTGCTGCGTTTTTTTGAATGCGTCTAAACCCAAAACAATGCCACCCAGGTCAGCTATATTTTCGCCAAGTGTGGCTTTACCGTTTACGTGCAGGCTATCTAAAACCACGTAGCTGTTAAACTGGTTAACCAGCATTTGTGCGCGCTGGGTAAACTTAACCGAATCTTGTGGTGTCCACCATGCTTTTAAATTTCCTTTAATATCATACTGACGGCCTTCATCATCAAACCCGTGTGTTATTTCGTGACCAATGGTTGATGCAGCTACGTAGCCATAAGTAACCGCGTCATCCACCTCATCATCCTTTATACCGGGAATCAGAAACTGCGCGGCAGGCAGGGTTATCTCGTTGTTTGACGGGCTGTAGTTGGCATTGTAAGTCTGCGGCGACATGTTCCATTCCTGGTGGTTTACCGGCTTGCCCAATTTATTTACATTGATCATATATGACCAATGCCTCGCCTGAATTACATTGCCTGCGTACGAATCGCGGCTAATGTTAAGTGTAGAGAAATCCTTCCATATGTCTGGATAACCAACTTTTGGATGGATAGCGTTTAGCTTGGCAAGCGCCTTTTGCTTTGTTTCCGGGCTCATCCAATCCAGTTTTTGGATGTGCTCCCTGTACGATTGCCGTATGGCTTCTACCATAGCAACGTATCTTATTTTGCTCCGTTCAGGAAAATACTCCTGTACAAATAACTGGCCCAACAATTCCCCCATTAGGCCATTTTCTGTATCCAGCACCCGCTTCCATCGCGGAAGCTGTTCTTTTTGACCGCGCAATACTTTGCCACTGAACCTAAAGTTCTCTTCGGCTATGGCGTTATTCAAGTAGGCCGCGTATGAAGTTATTAATTTCAATCGCAGGTATGCTTTCCAATCATCAATGGTAAAGGTTTTTAAAGCTTTATCTACAGCCTTATAGTATTCCGGCTGACCAACAATTACTGAGTCGACCGCTTTAAATTGAAGTTTTGTAAACAGGTCGTCCCAGTCTATACCCGGTGTTATGCGGTTTAACCCAGCTACCGATATTTTATGGTAGTTTTTATATGGATCGCGCAGGTCTTCCAGCTTGCGGCTGCTATCAGCTAAAAACTTCTCTATGTTATAGGCGCTTTTTGCACCCACAGCTGCTTTTTGCTCATCCCACCCGGATAAAGCCAGCATGGTTGGCAAATATTTGGTGGTATAATCATTACGTATCCGAGTGGTACGGGCATCAGTTTTAAAGTAATAATCGCGGTTTGGCAGCCCCAAGCCGGTTTGGCCTAATTGCACCATCATCTTTGAACTATTTTTATCATCTTGCCCAACCCGCGAGCCTATAAAGTTGCGTGTTCCGGTGGTGGTTAACAGGGCCGCCGCATTTAATATATCGTGTTCGTCCTTCGCCTGGTCAATTATATTTAACTGTTCCTGTAAAGGACTAATGCCCATCTTTTCGATACCCGCGCTGTCAAGTCCGGTGAAATAAAAATCGCCGATCTTTTGTGTGCCTGTACCTTTGGCAGCGTTTGCCTTCAGCGCACTTTCGTTTATCTTTTTCAGCCTGTCACGTATTTCTTCCTGCACTACATTGCCAATACCCCAACTGGAATAAGCCGGGGGAATAGGGTTTCTTTTTATCCAACCGCCATTGGCGTACATAAAAAAATCAGCTCCGGGACTAACTGTCTGATCCAGGTTATTAAAAACCGGGTCATTTGGTGGGTCAACTATTGTTTTGGTTTGATAAGCACACAAAACAAACGCTGTTAACACAGCTATATAAATGACCGGTTTTTGTTTTATTTTATTCATGATAACTGTTTAAAACAAACATAATTAAAAATACTACCCACTGCTTCAAGTACTTTGTAAAATTAATGTGCCTGTTATCTTAAAAATAAAAAGCCGTCCGAAAAACGGAAGGCTTAAATAACTTTAATTGCGACCCTATTTCTGGCGGGAAGCAGAGGCGCAAAATCTTGCGCCTCTACAATTTATTTACCATATTTTCACCCTTTTATCCGGGTCGAGCCACATTTTATCACCTTTCTTAATATGGAAAGCTTCATAAAATTCGGGTACATCGGTAAATGGACCGTTTACCCGCATAAAGGCCGGAGAATGTTCATTGGTCAATATCTGGCTTGATAACATTTCTTTTCTGTCTTGCTCCATCCAGCTTAAAGCATAACCCAGAAAGTACCGTTGCACAGGTGTTAATCCGTTTATGGTTTTACCTTCCTTATATTGTTCCGTCTTTTTAAATGCATCCAGGCCAATCACCACACCACCCAGGTCGGCTATGTTCTCGCCTTGTGTGGCCTTGCCGTTTATATGCAGGCCATAAATGCTGTAACCATTAAATTGATTAATCAGCATTTGGGCGCGCTGAGTAAATTTAACAGAATCCTGCGGCGCCCACCATTCCTTCAAATTTCCCACCGCATCAAACTGGCGCCCCTGATCGTCAAAACCGTGGGTCATTTCGTGGCCTATGGTAGACGCGGCGGCATACCCATATACTACCGCATCATCAACGTCCTCATCCTTAAACCCGGGGATGGTAAGCATAGCGACAGGCAATACAATCTCGTTATTGGATGGATTGTAATAGGCGTTATAGGTTTGCGGTGTAATATCCCACTCCGTGCGGTCAACCGGTTTACCCAGTTTATTGGCCTCAAACCGGTGCCAGTAAGTATTGGCGTTCATCACATTTAAAACATACGGGCCGCGGCTAATGGTAAGGGTCGAAAAATTTTTCCACTTATCAGGGTAACCTACTTTGGGCATTACTTTGGCTAGTTTATCATAGGCCTTTTGCTTGGTTGGGTCGCTCATCCAATTCAATTTTTCAATGTGTTCTTTAAAGCTGGTGCGCATAGCTTCAACCAGGTTCACATAACGCTCCTTTGTTTTTTCGGGGAAATAATCTTTAACAAACAGTTGGCCCAATACTTCGCCCATCAAGCCGTTTTCGGCATCTATCACTCTTTTCCAACGGGGAAGCTGCTCTTTTTTTCCGCGTAATACGGTACCGTAGAAGCGGAAATCTTCCTGGTCATAGGGCTTGCTCAGGCACTCACTAAACGCTTCGATCAAATTTTTACGCAGGTATGCCTTCCAATCATCTATACTGTAGGTTTTAAGCGCTTTATTTACTGCCCGATAATATTCTGGCTGTCCAACAATTACCGAGTCCACATTTTTATAATCCATTTTATCGAACATGGATTTCCAGTTTATGTCCGGTGCCAGTTTGCTCAGCCCTGCTAAAGGCATTTTGTTGTAGTTTTTATAAGGATCGCGCAGGTCTTCCAATTTTCGGGAACTATCAGCCAGCAATTGTTCAAGGCTATAGATCTTTTTACTGGTTTCTGTGGCCGATGCATCAGTTAAACCCGATAGTTTATATAATACAGGTAAATGTTTTTGCTGATAATCAGTTCTGATGTTAATGCTATGTTGATCCTTATTAAAATAGTAATCACGGTTAGGCAACCCAATACCGGCCTGCCCTAACTGTAACATCATTTTGGCGCTGTTTTTAGGGTCTTGTGCTACGCCTGCGCCTATCGCTGTACCAACCCCTATGGTTTGCAGGTGCGCAAATTCATCAACAAGGCTGTTGATGTCCTTTACCTGGTCAATTTTATTCATTTCAGTTTTAAGCGGCGATAATCCCTGTTTTTCAATGTCCACGGTATCCATGCCGCTGTAATAGAAATCACCAATTTTTTGAGAACTGGTACCCTTAGCTGCATTTTCTTTCAGCGCATCTTCGTTGATCTTTTTCAGACGGTCACGTAAAACTTCTTCCACCACGTTGCCAACTCCCCACGAGGAATAAGCTGCCGGGATAGGGTTTTTTTTGAGCCATGATCCGTTCGCATATAAAAAGAAGTTATCTCCCGGTTTTACGGTAGTGTCCCTATTTTTATAAACAGCGTCAGTAGCGGCATAATCTTTTTCCTTGTTTTTACATGCGTTTAAAAAGCCGATACTGATAATTACCATCAGAATTGTCTTTATGCTTCTATTTTTAGTCATATTATTGAATTTAGTGAGTAAAATAAAATACAGTAACTGTATATAATAGTGGAATGCCGTATAGGAAGTAGTATTAAAATGTATATTATATTAATAAATACCATGAAAAAAGCCTGATAACGATACATCAAAGTAGTAACAAACCTTGCGTAAAGTATCCAGCCTTATATCTACCCTGCCCGATTCGAGCCTTGCAATGTTGATATTTGTCTCGCTATAGAATTTTTCTTGTGTAACCTGGTTCTGTCTTCTTAATGTTTTTATCTGTAATGCCACCTTTCTTTTAAAGGCATCCTCCGAGTTGTTAAGGTACTCAAAATCAGTTAGTAACATAGGTTTTATAAGTTAATATTTGGTTTAGCAGTGCAATCTAATAAATAAATCAGTAAACTAATTTTTACGTTGAAAAATTATTAGAATGGATAAATTTACAATTCCTGACGTATAAGTCATTGATCTAATGGAATTATGGCTTTACTTTTGTTTATTAATTAGCGACTCTGCATTTAATCTGTGAAAAAAAATAGAATTTCATCTACCTATGAAAAACTTCTTTTGAATTCTCAGACGCCCAAGCTGAGGTTTTTTGTTCTTTGTTTTGGGTTTAATCAATAGTTTAAATTAATTAGGGGAAAGAGAACTTTGTAAAAAGTTCTCTTTTTTTATGCATATATTTTTTACTATGCATGCATAACATTATTTTTGACTGGTCAACCTTTTGGTAATATGCATTTTGAATTCTCCGAAGAACAGTTAATGATACGGCAGGCTGCCAGGGATTTTGCGCAAATTGAACTTAAGCCCGGGGTTATAGAACGTGACGAACATCAGAAATTCCCAACTGAACAAGTAAAAAAATTAGGCGAACTGGGTTTTTTGGGTATGATGGTATCTCCTCAATATGGTGGCAGTGGTATGGATGCCATATCCTATGTATTGGCAATGGAGGAGCTTTCTAAAATTGATGCATCTGCATCTGTTGTGGTTTCTGTAAATAATTCATTGGTATGTTTTGGTCTTGAAAAATATGGAACCGAGGCTCAAAAGGAAAAATACCTGGTTCCGCTGGCTAAAGGAGAAAAAATAGGCGCTTTCTGCTTATCAGAACCCGAAGCCGGTTCAGATGCTACCTCGCAACGTACAACCGCAATTGATATGGGCGACCATTATTTGGTTAATGGCACCAAAAACTGGATAACCAACGGTAATTCAGCATCTACCTACCTGGTCATAGCTCAAACTCATGCAGAAAAAAAGCACCACGGCATCAACGCGCTGATCATGGAAAAGGGGATGGAGGGATTTACTGTAGGTGCAAAAGAAAATAAACTGGGCATACGTGGGTCTGATACCCATTCATTAATGTTTACAGATGTAAAAGTACCGAAGGAGAACAGGATAGGCGAAGATGGCTTTGGGTTCAAGTTCGCTATGCAAACTCTTGAAGGCGGGCGCATTGGCATAGCCTCACAGGCGTTAGGTATTGCCTCAGGTGCGTATGAGTTGGCCCTGCAATATTCTAAGGAGCGCAAAGCTTTTGGAAAAGCAATTTCAGACCTCCAGGCCATACAGTTTAAACTGGCCGATATGGCAACCGAAATTGAAGCGGCCCGTTTGCTTTGCTTAAAAGCCGCCTGGTTAAAAGATCATGGGTTACCTTACGGCCAGGCCAGTTCAATGGCTAAATTGTATGCTTCTGACGTAGCAATGAGAACCACTGTTGAAGCGGTACAAATACATGGCGGATATGGCTTTGTAAAAGAGTACCATGTAGAACGTTTAATGCGTGATGCCAAGATCACGCAGATATATGAAGGCACCTCTGAAATTCAGAAGATTGTCATTTCGCGTGAAGTGCTGAAATAATTGGATAGTTTTCGTTTACTTTGAAAAAAGTATATCAATTTAATAGACTATTCAAAAAATGCACTATAAAAATTTATTATTTGCAGCTTTTCTGGCCCTGTTCATCAATGTAAGCTTTGCGCAAAGCAAATTAAAACCCGGTATATGGCGTGGTGCTTTAAAAACATCCTCAGACAATCAACTCCCTTTCAATTTTGAAGTAAAAGATATTGCAGGCAAGCAGCAACTGATCATTATCAACGGCACGGAAAGATTTAAAGTAACGGACGTAAGGCAAAAAGGCGATTCCGTTTTTATTCATATGCCCTTGTTCAATTCCGAATTTAAACTGAAATATGAAGGTTTCGGTTTAAACGGAAAGTGGATAAAGCATTTAGGCGATAAGGATGCGACAATGGACTTTGCCGCCGAGCCAGGAAAAGCGTGGAGGTTTTTCAATACAGCCGAAAAACCAGCATTTAATGTTACCGGCAGATGGTCGACGATATTTGGTGAAGGGGAAAAAAAAGACACCACAGTAGGTGAGTTTAAGCAGGTTGGCTCAAAACTTACGGGTACGTTTTTAACCACAACAGGCGATTACCGCTACCTGGAAGGAACCGTAGCAGGCAATAAATTATACCTTTCTACTTTTGATGGCGGCCACGCGTTTATATTTACCGCAGATATAAAGGATGATAAAACACTAACCGATGGAAAATACTATTCGGGATATTCCGGGCTGGATAAGTGGACAGCCATGCGCAATGAAAAAGCCAAATTACCAGATGCCTATTCATTAACATATTTGAAACCCGGGTATAAAAAAATAGCTTTTACTTTTCCAGACATTAACGGAAAGAAAGTTTCATTAAGCGATGCCCGTTTTAAAAATAAAGTGGTAATTGTGCAAATATTAGGTTCCTGGTGCCCCAATTGCATGGACGAAACGGCTTATATGATCAACTATTACAAAAAATTCCATGCCAGGGGAGTTGAAGTAATTGGTTTGGCCTATGAACGTACTACTGATTTTGCCAAATCGAAACCAACACTTCAGCAGTTAAAAACCAGGTTTAATATTCAATATCCCCTGTTGATTACGGGCTACACTCCGGGCAAAGGCGATCCGCAAAAGAGCCTGCCAATGCTGGCTGATTTTAAAGGGTTCCCAACCACTATCATCATTGATAAAAAAGGAGACGTGAGTAAAATACATACCGGTTTCAGCGGACCAGGCACGGGCACGCATTATACAGAATTTGTGAATGAATTTGAAAAATTGACAAACGATCTGCTTGCAGAAAAATAATAAAAATACTACTGTCATTAAAAATGGCAGTAGTATTTTAAACATCATGCCTTCTCTTCCCAAATCATACACAAATGCAAAATCGTTTCCACAGCTTTTTGCATATCCTGTACCGAAACCCACTCGTGCTTGCTGTGAAAAGCATGTTCACCTGCAAAAATATTAGGGCATGGCAAGCCCATAAATGATAACCGCGACCCATCTGTTCCACCACGTATACTGCATAACCGGGCATTTAGTCCCGCCCTACGCATAGCTTCCATCCCGTATTCAGCAATTTGCGGATGCTTGTCCAGCATTTTTTTCATGTTCCGGTATTGGGCCCGCACCTGCAGATCGTAACTGCAACCGGCAAAATTCTTTAATGTATTCTCAGTTATTTTTCTGATCACATCAGCATGAAGCTTTAATTGCTCATCATCAAAATCGCGAATAATAAAATCTATTTCAGCAGTTTCCAGGTGGCCGTTTATGCTTACCGGGTGCACAAAACCCCGCATATTTTCAGTCCCTTCAGGAGACAGGTTGTAAGGCAGCGCTGCAATAATCTGCCCGGCTATTTTAATAGCGCTTTGCATTTTGCCTTTTGCAAAACCGGGATGTGCACTTATTCCGTGAATAATGAGCTTTGCCCCGTCAGCAGAAAAATTTTCATTTTCCATATTTCCTGCGCTTTCGCCGTCCATGGTGTACCCGGCATAAGCGCCCAGCTTTTGAATGTCCACCTTATCCACTCCGCGGCCTATCTCCTCGTCAGGGGTAAACAGTATCCTGATTTTCCCATGCTTTATTTCAGGATGATTTATTAAATGGTAGCAAGCATCCATAATTTCGGCTACGCCGGCTTTATTGTCAGCTCCAAGCAACGTGCTGCCGC
>JAQBOK010000368.1 GCA_028288085.1 Mucilaginibacter sp. | reverse complement strand
ACCTTTGCCACAACAGACTCCGCCTTAACTGCATTAACCACTTCTTTTTGTGTCGATTTTTTAGGGTTTAATAAAAGCAAGGATATCAACAGCAAGGCGATGGTGAAAACCCGGCATATGGTTCATATTGGCTTTTCGGGACTGATGCTTTTAACCATCATTATTTTTAATTCCATTAATAACGATGCCGTGGTGAGTGCCATTTTTACCGTGGCATCCTATACCTATGGCCCTTTGCTTGGCTTATATTCATTTGGATTATTTGTGAGCAACAGGCAGGTAAATGATAAGCTTGTACCTTTTATATGCGTAGTGTCGCCTGCCATTTGCTATTTCTTAAGTATGTATTCCAAAACAATTTTGGGCGGATATGTTTTTGATAACGAGCTCATCATTATAAACGGATTAATTACTTTTGTCGGCTTGTGGTTAACTTCCTCGATGAAAACTAAGGCGGTCCCGGCAAATCAATAATTCAATAAAATAATATTCGTAATTAAGAAATATGACTGGTGAAGACAAAATAAGACAGGCTTTTGAGAATAAGAACTGGCAGGAAATAAAGGTTACCGATTCCTGGCAGATATTTAAGATCATGGCCGAGTTTGTAGATGGGTTTGAGAAACTGGCTAAGATCGGCCCTTGCGTATCCATATTTGGATCTGCACGCATGCACAACGACAATAAGTATTATAAACTTGCAGAAGAGGCCGGTCGTTTACTAACCGAGCGCGGTTATGGCGTAATTTCTGGTGGCGGGCCAGGCATAATGGAAGCTGCTAATAAAGGAGCTTATGAAGCGGGCGGTAAATCAGTAGGGTTAAATATAGAACTTCCTTTTGAGCAATTTCACAATAAATATATTGACAGGGATAAGCTGCTGGAATTTGATTACTTCTTTATCCGTAAGGTAATGTTTATGAAATACTCACAAGGCTTTATTATTCTTCCCGGCGGTTTTGGCACTATGGACGAATCATTTGAAGCCATTACCCTCATACAAACCGGTAAGATAGCCCGCTTCCCTATTGTTTTTGTGGGCGTTGATTACTGGGGTGGCTTGTTTAAGTGGGTTGAAGAGAAAATGCTTGCCCAGGAGCATACCATAAGCCCCGACGATCTGAACCTATATCGCCTGGTGGATACGGCCGAAGAAGCAGCAGAACATATATTCCGTTTTTACGAGAAGTATGTATTAAAACCGAATTTTTAATGCTTGCAAACAAGTCAGCCAAAACTTTAAAAGTACATGTTCGCCACAAAAAAATCTTAGTATTTCGCACCCATGCTTAAACCAAAAAAACAGGCTGCATTAGGTTTTATTTTTGCTACTTTATTTATTGATGTTTTAGGTTTGGGTATTATTATACCTGTACTGCCCAAATTAATTCAACACCTTATCCACGGTAATTTAAGTGATGCATCTTTATATGCAGGCTGGTTAACCGCTGCTTATGCTATCATGCAATTCTTTTTTGCGCCTCTTATCGGAAATTTGAGCGACAAATTTGGCCGCAGACCAGTATTATTATGCTCGTTGCTTGGTTTTGGCATCGATTATTTATTTCTTGCATTTGCACCAACGGTATGGTGGTTATTCCTTGGGCGACTTATAGCAGGTATAACAGGTGCAAGTTTTACAACGGCTACGGCCTACATTGCAGATATTAGTGAACCCGAAAAACGCGCAGCCAATTTTGGACTCGTTGGAGTAGCTTTTGGTTTAGGCTTTATCGTAGGACCTGTGCTTGGCGGCATACTGGGTAAATATAATGTTCAATATCCTTTTTTGGCTGCTGCTGGCCTAGCCTTACTTAATGCCGCATATGGTTATTTTATTTTGCCGGAATCTTTATCCGTTGAAAATCGCAGGCCGCTTGAGTTTAAAAAGATAAATCCGTTTACTTCTGTGCTTCAGCTAAAGAAATACAAATCAGTTATCGGTTTGGCAGCATCTTTATTCCTTGTTTATTTTGCTGCACAGGCTGTACAAAGTGTATGGACATTTTATACCATGTATAAATTTAAATGGAATGAGGCCTGGGTAGGCTATTCCCTCGGTTTTGTGGGATTGATGGTAGCCATTGTACAGGGTGGCCTCATAAGAATCATAAATCCCAAACTAGGCCACGAACGCAGCATATGGATGGGTTTACTGCTTTATAGCATAGGGCTGATATTGTTTGCTTTTGCTGCAAAAGGATGGATGATGTTCGCTTTCTTAATCCCTTATTGCCTGGGCGGTATAGCAGGGCCGGCTTTGCAGGGATATATGAGCAATAGTGTACCTGCAAATGAACAGGGTAATCTTCAGGGTGGACTGACAGGATTAATGAGTTTAAGCTCCATTTTTGGTCCATGGCTAATGACATCTACATTTCATTATTTTACAAAACCTGGCGCACCAATTATTTTTCCGGGAGCCCCGTTTGCTATAGGTTCAGTATTAATGCTTTTAAGCGCTATATTGGCTGTATTATCATTCAAGAAAAATAAACCTGTGCTTTAAACATCCTGTAATTTCAGATGTTGTGTATTTTCCCGTATGGATACAAAATCTAAAACTAAAACATCAGCCGCTCTCGGATTTATTTTTGTTACTATTTTTATTGATGTAATGGGTTTGGCCATCATCATCCCTGTTATCCCCAATCTTCTGAAACAATTGGGTAATATTGATTATTCAGTAGCATCTGAACTTAATGGTTGGCTTACTTTTACTTATGCCTCCATGCAGATCTTGTTTTCATCAGTGATGGGCAACCTCAGCGATCGTTTTGGCCGGCGCCCTATCTTATTGATCTCGTTATTGGGGTTTAGTATAGATTATGCTTTCATGGCTTTTGCCCCTACTGTTTTCTGGCTTTTTATTGGCCGCACCATAGCAGGTATAACCGGCGCAACCATGGCTACTGCAACTGCCTATATAGCAGATATAAGCACTGGCGACAAAAGGGCAGCAAATTTCGGCATCGTTGGCGCGGCATCAGGATTAGGCTTCATAATTGGCGTAAGCGGCGGGGCATTTTTGGGCGATATTAATATAAAAATACCTTTTATGGTTGCAGCCGCGGCAGCATTGTTTAATGCGCTTTACGGATATTTTGTGCTGCCCGAATCACTTGATAAATCGCATCGCCGGGCATTTAGCTGGAAACGGGCAAACCCCATTGGTTCTTTTATACAATTAGGTAAGTACAAAGCCCTTGTTGGCCTCGCAGTAGCCTTTACCTTGGTTTATATTGCCCAAAAAGCAGTTGAATACCAAATGCCATTTTATGTATACGAAAAATTCCAGTGGTCCATGCGGAGTGTTGGTTATCTTGGACTTTTCATTGGCGCTTTACTCATTGCAATACAAGGCTGGCTCATTAGGTACCTGATCCCTAAGTGGGGATTGAAAAAGAATATAATCATCGGTTTAATATCCTATGGTGTCGGACTCACTCTTATCGCCTTCGCGGGCGGAGGCTGGCAAGTATATTTATTTATGGTCCCTTATTGTTTTGGTGGTATTTCAGGGCCAGCGCTACAAGGATTTATCACCAGTAAATTTGGTGCAAGCGAACAAGGGGAATTACAAGGCGGGTTAAGCTTACTTTCGAGTATAAGCTTAGTTGTAGGGCCCCTGTTTATGGGGTATAGCTTCAAATTCTTCACGCATAAAGATTCATCTGTTTATTTCCCCGGTGCACCATATATTTTAGGAGGTTTGCTAATGGTCATCAGTATTTTACTAGTGCTGTGGAGTTTCAAAAAAGATATTAGTCTAAGCCACTCACCCCACCAGAAATAACAAATTTCATCATTTGCGCGGCGCTTTTATCAATTGGCTTTACTTTATCGGCAGATACAATAACCACCTGGCCTGCAAATGAATAGGATAGTGGAAAATAAACAGCCACTTCGCCGGGAAGGTTTAATTTGGTGAGATCTTTTTGCACCAAAAAGCCGATTTTTTTCAAACCAAATTCATTCACCTCAACTAAAACAGGTTCATTAAACTTCTTTTCCTCACCCACAAAAGCCTCAGTAAGGTCTTTGATAGACGAATAAAGAAACTTAAATATGGGCAAACGGTTTATCCAGCGATTAAACCAGCGCTTTATAGGCTCTGTTATTACGTTAGTTACCAGTATGCCTGCAA
The DNA here is from genome assembly GCA_028288085.1 of Mucilaginibacter sp. Classification (GTDB taxonomy): domain Bacteria; phylum Bacteroidota; class Bacteroidia; order Sphingobacteriales; family Sphingobacteriaceae; genus Mucilaginibacter. The sequence goes on along the minus strand of JAQBOK010000368.1, from coordinate 3,661 downwards.
CTAAAATCAGGATCAGCACATTTACTATCCCAAGGCCGGGGATATAAATGGGCTTTCCTTTGCTGTCAGTCCATAAAATATCACTCAGGTTCAGTGCATTATCAAGAGTAGAAACCGCCCAATAAATCAAAAAAATGGCGGCGCCTATCGGCACAACCACTATTAACCCCTTGATAAAATAGTTCAGTAAGGCCCTAAATATCCTTTTCATAGCGCTCTGTATTTCTACTCATAAAAGTACACTCTTTTTACCCTTTGAGAAATATTAGTCAATATTTCATAAGGTATCGTATCAATTTGCCGGGCAAGGTCTTCTATGGTTTGTTCATCATTAAACACAATCACCTCATCCCCTTCCCTTACATCAATATTACTTACATCCAGGGTACACATATCCATTGATATGTTACCCACAGTAGGCACCAGGTTCCCCTTGATCAGCATCTGGCCTACCCCGTTCCCAAATGCACGCAAATAACCATCGGCATAACCAATACGGATGGTAGCTATCTTTCCGTCTTTTTTAAGCTTCCCATTGCGGTTGTACCCTATTGTATCGTTGGCATGCACTTTTCTTACTTGTGATACACTTGTTTTTAAAGTTGCAATGGGCTGCAGGGCATTTGATTCAGCAGTTGTAGCTGCGTCTATACCATAAAGGCCGATACCTAACCTCACCATATCATAATGTGTGGATGGCCAGCGTATAATAGCTGCCGTATTAGCAATATGCCTGATCACTTTATATCCCAGTGCCTTTTCGATCTTTATATAGGCCCGTTCAAATCGTCTTATCTGTTTTTGGGTAAAAGCATCATGTTCTTTAGCGTCACTCGCTGCCAAATGTGAAAAAACAGACTGTACTTTAATATACCTGTTCTCCTCAAGCAGATCACACAATATCTCGACCTCAAACTCTTCAAAACCCAGGCGGTGCATACCCGTGTCTATTTTAAGGTGTACCGGGTAGTTACTCAAATTATGTGATTGTGAATACTTGATAAATTCATCCAATAAATTAAAACTGAATATCTCCGGCTCCAGTTTATATTCAATGAGTTTATCAAATGCAGAAACTTCGGGGTTAAGCACCATTACTGGCAAATTTATACCTGCCTGCCTTAACGCTACGCCCTCATCAATATAAGCCACTGCCAGGTAATCAACTTTGTTGTATTGAAGCATGTTAGCTACCTCAAACGTCCCGCTGCCATAGGAGAATGCTTTCACCATAGCCATTATCTTTACCCCCGGCTTCAGCTTAGATTTATAAAAGTTTAAATTGTTGAGCAAAGCATTCAGGCTGATCTCCATTACTGTTTCATGCGCCTTTAAAGTTAATGCCTGGCTTATCCGCTCAAATTCAAAACTCCTTGCACCTTTGATCAGAATAGTTTCATTTACAAAATTTAATGCCTTCAATTGTTGAAGCAGAATATTGGTATCCGGGTAAAAATGCTTTTCGGCTACATCAAAATATTCCTGGTGAGTAATTAGTGCCTCGCCCACCCCTATAAACTTATTTATGTTTTTAGTTTTGATCATATCCGCCACCTGGCGATACAAAACATCCTGTTGCAAACCAGATTGAAATATATCCGACAAGATCAATGTTCTGGTTGGATATTGGTTTTGCTGGTTTAAAAAATTCAAGGCTATCTCCAACGATTGCACATCCGAATTATAAGAGTCGTCTATTACAGAACAATTATTGATTCCGTTTTTTAGTTCAAGACGCATACTCACGGGGCTCAAACGTTCTATTCGTTTGTCGGCCTCAACCGGCGTATAACCTAATGCCAGCATCGTTGCCCAGCAAACAATGGCATTCTCCACCGAAGCTTCATCCAAAAAAGGAAGAAGGCACTCTATCTCTTTTTCTTTGTATTTAGCCCGCAAATAATAATTCCTTGATATTACGGTTTCCGTAAAAACATACAGATCGGCTTCCTTAAAATTGGTGCTCCAGGTAAAGCAATTTTCAACAGGGATCTCGTTTTTATAATCGATAAGCTGATCATAATTATGAATGAGCAACTTACTATTGGTAAACAGTTTTAATTTTTCAAGCACTTTTTCTTTGCGATCCTTAAAACCTTCATCATGCGCCGTACCAATATGTGTTAATACCCCTATGGTTGGCTTTATAATGGCCTCCAGTTTACTCATTTCAGCTGTGGTTGATATGCCGGCCTCAAAAATGCCAAGATTATCCTTTTCACTTATTTGCCACACAGAAAGAGGCACACCTATCTGCGAGTTATAACTTTTGGGGTTACGTACAATATTTTTATCGGCAGCCAATAACTGGTACAGCCATTCCTTAACTATGGTTTTCCCATTACTGCCGGTTATGCCTATCACCTCCAAATTAAAACGACTGCGGTGATAAGCAGCCAGTTTTTGCAATGCGCCAAGGACATCGTCAACCAACAGAAAATTCGCCTCGGGCATTCTCATTTCCGTTTGTTGCTTTACCACAAAATTGCGTACGCCGGCAGCATAAGCTTCGGCAATAAATTCGTGGCCGTTGCGTCTTCCGCTCAGCGCGAAGAACAAGCCCTCTGATGCGTTGCTGATACGACGGCTGTCCGTCAGTAAAGTGCTGATAGTATTATCATTAACGATAGTTCCGGCGGCGCCGGTTATTTCTTGTATGTTTTTTATAGGGTAATGGTTGCTAAGCATGTTACGAATTTGCTTATATTTCTGCCAATAGAAGAATTTTTAACCAACTTTGGTTTTAATGGATCAACCAAAAACAAATAAAATAACCGACCAAAAGATCGCGTTGACCAAAGCAGAGCATTATTGCGCATACCAGGAACGCTCGCAACAAGAAGTGCGTGATAAACTATATGAGTGGGGTTTGTACCCTAATGTGGTTGAAAATGTGATTATCCAGTTAATAGCCGATAATTTTTTAAACGAGGAGCGCTTTGCCAATGCCTACGTTCGGGGCAAGTTTAACCAAAAAGGATGGGGTAAAAACAAGATAAAGCAGGGTTTAAAATTCAAAAGGGTATCAGATGTACTGATAAAAAAAGCACTTCAAAATATTAACGGCGATGATTATTTGCAGATGCTTAACAAGGTGCTACAGAAAAAAGAGTCCCTGTTGAGTGAAAAAGATCCCTACAAACGAAAATACAAACTGCAACAATACGGTTTAAGCCGCGGATATGAAAACGACTTGATCCTGGACGTTTTGAAAAACAGGGAGTTATAAAAATTTCAAAAAAATTTACTGTTCATACTTGCAGAATATGCATTTCTGTCTATATTTGCACTCCGCAACGCAAAAAGCATTCAGATGAAACCTTTTGCTGAACGGAATACCAAATGCGAAAGTAGCTCAGTTGGTAGAGCACGACCTTGCCAAGGTCGGGGTCGCGAGTTCGAATCTCGTCTTTCGCTCTAAATCCCTTCCACCAAAAGAAGGGATTTATTGTTAAAAGGTTATTCACCTGCTCAGATGGTGGAACTGGTAGACACGCAGGACTTAAAATCCTGTTCCCGTTAAAGGAGTGCGGGTTCGATTCCCGATCTGAGTAAATTGACCTCGCAAGTACCGTTATACTTGCGAGGTTTTTTTTTTTTTCGTGATCTAATAGATGACAATTGAGCCATTTTATAAATAATTGTTCATCCACTTCAATAA
>JAQBOK010000351.1 GCA_028288085.1 Mucilaginibacter sp. | reverse complement strand
CAGGAAAAAATAAGCTGGATAGAAAAAGGTGTAATTAAGAACCTGCAATATTCCCGCTATTGGGCGCAAAAACAAGGCGTGAAGGCGATCCCCAGCCCTGATGGGGTGATTATGGATGGCACAGATATCACGCTGGAGGAATTAATAAAAGGTACTGAAAAAGGTATACTGGTAACCCGTTTATGGTATATCCGTCCGGTTGATCCGCAAACTTTGTTGTTTACCGGCTTAACACGCGACGGTACTTTTTATATTGAGAACGGCAAGATCAAATTTCCGATCAAAAATATGCGGTTTAACGAAAGCCCGGTAATTATGCTGAATAATCTGGATGCCCTGGGCAAACCTGAGCGTGCGGTAAGCGGCGAGTCGTTCCAAAGCGCCATAATCCCTCCAATGAGGATAAAGGAATTTACGTTTACCTCGTTATCGGACGCGGTTTAAGTTGTTGAAAAGTGTAATGTTTGGGAGTTTAATGTTGTTTAGCTTCCAAACATTACAATAACCGGTCCTTCATTACCAAAGTACCCGCCATCATATCATGCAGGCATTGCTGCTGCTTGTTAAAAAAGCTGACCAGATATCCGGCAACTGTTATAAGGGAGAATATTTTGCATAGGTTCCTGCTGATGGATTTACCGATGCTGATCCTGTTTCCTTCCAGGTCACAAACCTTTATTTTAATTATCTGCTTGCCGTAGGTAGCTTGTTTATCTGAGCATTCCATTACAATATGATAAATGAACTTGGTTAAAGGAATCAACCCCAATAAACTGAAAGCGATACTAAGCCTGATTGTTTTATCATCAATAAACACAACAGCTATAAATGCTATAAGGATAAAAATGCCCGAAACAAAAAACCAATCGAGGGCGGATGCCAGGAGGCGCTGGTCAAATCCGGCAAAATACTGAGGAATAATCAGTGGCTTGCTAAAATGAAATATCTCCCGCAATTCGGCTATCTCGTGGGCTTCTTTGTAATCATCCATTTTTGCGGTCCTCACAAAATCACCGGGCCTGATGTTCAGGTCTTTTAATTGCTTTACCGAAAAAGGCCCTTCGGGCTTGCCGTTTATTACCAGGAGATATTCAGTTGCCACGATGATTTTTTAGTGGGGTGTATTATTGAAAAGTTGGAATCTTTGTATATTCTGAGAATGAAAAAAGTTGTAATGCTGATGGTATAACCTTTCAACATTACAACTTTTAAACCTTATGACAAAACTTAATAACGCCTTACCTTAAAATCAGATATGCCGCCACTCATATGGATGAGTATTTTATTTTTGGCAGTGCTAAAACCGGTAGTTTCATAGTGGCCATCGTCCTTCTTATTAAAACCATCAAAGCTGTTGGATGATAGTCCCGAATCTGTTTCAATGCTACACGCTGCGTTTTGTGGTATCTCAATAGTTACTTCAGATACGCCCGTTGATACATTTATATTAGTTGATGCAAGGGGCTGACCAACCCTTACATTGAAGGATGCAGCGCCTCCACTAAGTTTTAGTGATCTCAATTTAAATTTAGACAGGTCAAAATCAAGCTTGGTTGCACCAGTTTCCACGTTGATCTCCCATTCGGGATTAACATTTAGTTTCATATCGGCCGCGTTTGATTTATTAGTATCCCAATTGAAATGACCTTTATGATCTTTCATGCTAAAATCCACTACATAAACTGAATCTTCCAGGTGATGGTCTAACTGGTACTTACCAAAAAACTCCTTGGTATTTGCCTTAAATAATTGGTTGGTAGTATCCTTAAGGGTATAAGTTGCACCACCGCCACTTAAATTAAGCCGGGCTATATGTGCAGTTGCAGCAGTAAAGGGTTCGCTAAAAACACTGGTGCCTTCCACCTTAACCATGCCGCCTTTGCTATTGTTATCATCATTATCGTCGTCGTTGTTGTCATCACTGCTGTCGGTATCGTTATCATCATCCTTATTATAGTGATAAGAATATCTTGGCCACCAACGGTACCTGTCATTAAAGTTACCGAATACCAGTAGGGCAAAACCGGCCACTACAACTGATATTTTAAGAATAGTTGCCCAGGGCGATCTGTTGTTGGCAAATACCAGGTTAACACCGCCGATCACTAAAAATATTGGCCATAGGTGAAACAGGTTACTCCAATGAAAATTGATCATCCCAAAGTTATGGAGCAGGAATATCGCGCCGATCATCACCAGGATCATCCCTGGTATTAATTTATCGTTTCTCATGATCTTGATTTGTTAATTATTGCTTGTTAATTTATACTGCAGGAGGGTTATCTGTTGGTGGTGTATCACCTGCCGCAGGGTTTGCTTCTGAAACGTTCTCGGCTGTTTTATTCGCATCTGTTTTATGCCAGTCTGTATCTTCCCATGGTTTTTTCTTCTCGCCGCTAAAAATTAACGCAGCACCCACAGCCACCAGCACAATTGGCCATAGCCTGCCGAAGTCCCAATCAGGTATGATATCGAAATCATCCAGTAAAATAGAGCCGCCGATTATTATTAATACTACACCAATCACTATTCCAACCAATGATGTGCTACGTGGCGGACTTGGATAAGGTTGATTTGGGAAGGGTTGATTTGGGAAAGGGTTACCTTTAAAAGGATTATTAGCCGAACCGGGCGTTTGTGAGGGTACGGTGTAATCAACATTGGGGTCGTTAAAAGTATATATCTTTTTAGGTAAAACTATCCAGAATATAATATAGACCAAGCCGCCGCCGCCGTGAAATATGAGTGCCAGTACAAATACCATGCGTACTATGGCAACATCTACATTGAAATAGTCGGCCAAGCCGGCACAAACACCTGCTATCTTTTTGCGGTATTCGTCACGATATAGTTTCTTTTCCATTTTATTATTTATTTAATTGAAATCCTAAGTTTAATTACTAAGCTCTAAATGCAGATAAACCTTTTTTATCTTATTCAGATTTGCCCGCCCACGGGCTTTATTATTATCTCGTCTACATTTGCACCGGCGCTCATTTTATAAATATTTACTATGGCCGATGCGATATCATCCGGAGACACGAATTGATCCTTGTCAACAACGGCGTCTTTCCATGAATTTGTTAATGTTGATCCCGGAATAACGGCGGTAACCTTTACATTGTATGGCTGCATTTCCAGCCTCATTACCTTGTTAAGACCTAGTAATGCAAACTTTGTTACACTATAGGTTCCGGCTACTGCAATGGGATTAATGGCTGCCACTGAGCATGTTGTGAAAATATGCCCTTCGCGTGCCGCCATCATCTTTTTTCCAAAATACCTGTATAGGTGATAGGCAGGCATCAGGTTGGTGTTCAATTGTTTATCAAAGGCATTGTCGTCCTCATCCAGTATGCTGGTTTGATCATACATACCCAGATTATTTACGATAATACTGATAGCGCCCAACTGCTGTTCTGCTGCTGCTGCAAACGCTAATAATTGTTCCTTAATACTGCCATCAGCAAGTTTTGTTACTACCTGCACCTGGGGATTTATTTGCAGCAATTCCTGTTTAAAATCATCCAGGTCTTTTTCATTTCTCGAGCAAATTGCCACGTTGATGCCTTCTTTTGCAAAAGCTATGGCAATTGATCGTCCCATCCCTTTAGTTGCACCGGTAATAATGGCGTTTTTCATTTACTGTTTCAGTTAGTTTGTGTATAAAATCTAATTACTTTCTACTACAAATCTAAATTGATTTAGATAGAGTTGATGAGCTTTTTGGGAAGCATGGCAAAATTTTCGGTAAACCGCGGGAAAAGGACGGTGAACGGAAATATTGAATATTTTTTGTTGCCCAAAAACAACGGCGGTCTGCGCAAGACTATGGTAAAATATTTCAATAACTGTAGAATATAATCCCCCGTTTATTAATCCCATTCAATTAAATCCTCATTAAAATATTAATTCAGCTATGGCATAAAAAAGGAATGCTTATTGTATTAGTGTTTATACTATTAACCATTAAACCATACCAAACATGAACGCATATACATTGATCGGAGCTATTATAGGACTTATACCACTGGTCCTGATTATTTCTACAATAATTGTTAGAGGAAAGAAATTGTTTGATTAACAATAATTGCCGTCCGTTTAGCTCTTATTATCGAAGAACATCAATAAATGTGCATCGGTATTAATAGGCGACTTGCTTATTTTGTTCTTGATAATTTACTTGCTACTCCTGCGAAATAAACTATTTGTTTTGGGTCAACAGGTTGAATATTACCTATTACCAAGGTGCTGTTTACTATTTCTATAACGAAATCGTCAGTCTTGATCTCCATCAAGGCATTCCTGAAAGCTTTTGTCATTGCCCCGGCAGCTTTTTGTTTATCCTGGGCAACCACGTAAAACTTTTTGCTGAAAGCTGGATCATCTTTAAAATGCATTTCTGTGGGATGTACAAAATTCAATATTTTATCAACTACGGTTTCCCGCCTGATAATCATCCTTCCAAAATCACTTCTTAACGTTGCTGATGCCCATACCTGGTATTTATAATAATTTAAGGCCGGCCCGCGCCCGTTTGGCATATTAGTATGAACCTTAACAAAAGTAAGGTAGCAGCCACTTTCGGGGTGATTAATTAAAAGGCTGCCACCAACGCTGATGTCCTTATAGTTGCTAAAAACATCGAATTTCTTTATATCAAAAGTATGATCTTCTGTTAATCCTACTTTAAATTTAGATTTGAGCACATTATAAGAATCTTCCAGGGCCTGCACATCGCCGGCATCAATATCAGTAGTATCAAAAGGCAATTTATCCATAAACGGGTGTTGGCCTATAAAAGTAGATAATTAATTAACATTCAAAGTGGGATCAACATTTGCTCCTTAGAAAATGTTATTCAAGACTAAACTTTGCGCAGGGTTTTAATAGGTTTTTGAGCCTGTTATCATTTATTACAGGTTAATACCACATATTTTTACTCATCCATGAATAATGGCTGAATGCAACTCAAGGTTAAAAAATGTATTTTTAGCGGATTTATTAATTTAGTGAATGTTTCATACTTTAGGCAGATATCTAATTTTATTACGATTAAGTTTCAGAAAGCCCGAAAAATTCAGTGTTTACTGGGCGGAAATAATGCGCGAAATGACTTCCCAAGGCATCGGTTCATTGGGCATTATTTGTATTATTTCGGTATTTATTGGCGCCGTAGCAACTATACAGGTGGCCTTTCAGTTATCAAGTCCGTTGGTGCCCCAAAGTATTGCGGGTAGTATATCGCGTGATTCTACCATCCTTGAGTTTAGTCCTACTATTTCGGCATTGGTACTTGCAGGGCGTGTAGGCTCAAGCATCGCTTCGCAGATTGGCACCATGAGGGTTACTGAACAGATAGACGCTTTAGAGATAATGGGGGTAAACACCCCAGGGTACCTCATATCGCCCAAGATTATTGCAGGCCTTACCATGATCCCTTTGTTGACCATTATTTCGGTGGCGCTGGGGCTAAGTGGTGGCTATATTGCCTGTATTGTTTCACGTAATATTTCTCCAACAGATTATATTGTAGGCTTACGTGATAGCTTTAACCCAATTATAGTAACTGTTTGTGCTGTAAAATCCATTGCTTTTGGATTTATTATTACCTCTGTTTGTTCTTATTTTGGTTTTTATACATCGGGTGGCGCACTCGAGGTTGGCCAGTCGGCAACAAAGGGCGTTGTGTTTAGCTGTATCTGGATTTTATTTGCTGACCTGGTAATTTCAAGCACACTATTATGATCGAGATACAAGACATTTACAAAACTTTTGGCGATAATAAAGTGCTGCGAGGAATAAGCGCAACATTTAAACCAGGGATAAATAATTTAATCATAGGAGGTTCGGGGTCTGGTAAAACCACCTTGCTGAAATGCATCGTCGGATTGCATGAACCTACTGCCGGAAAGGTTCTTTACGACGGAGAATGCTTTACTACAATGACTTTCAGGGAAAGGGTGCCTATACGAAAGCAAATAGGGATGCTTTTCCAGAATTCGGCACTGTTTGATTCGATGACAGTAGAGCAAAACATTATGTTCCCGCTTAACTTGTTTACAGACATGCCAAAGGATGAGAAGCTGGATAGAGTAAATTTTTGCCTGAAAAAAGTGAACCTGAACGACAAAAACAACCTGTTTCCGTCTGAACTTTCTGGTGGAATGAAAAAGCGGGTGGGAATTGCCCGCGCCATTTCCATGCAGCCGAAATACCTTTTTGTTGATGAACCAAACTCAGGGCTCGACCCGCTGACCTCCATACTGATAGATAACCTGATCAACGAGATCACCGAAGAATTTAATACCACTACCGTTATTGTTACACATGATATGAACTCAGTAATGGGTATAGGCGATCATGTGGTGTTTTTAGATAATGGTGAGAAATGGTGGGAAGGCTCAAAAAACGAAATTGCACATACTAATAATAAAGAATTGAACGAATTTGTATTCGCCAGCAAGTTTATGAGAGCAGCGAGAGCGAAGCTTTAATTCAGTATCAAGTAGTTAGTATCTAGTATCAAGACATAATGCATAATTTCAGAGAATTAAAGGTTTGGCAAGCTGGAATCGAAATTTGCAAAAGTATATTTGAATTAACCAGGCAATTTCCTATTGAAGAAAAATTTGGACTTACTTCACAAATGACCAGGTCGGCTGTTTCAATACCATCCAATATAGCGGAGGGTTGTGGAAGGAAATCCAATAAAGAGTTTTATCAATTTCTTGGTATTGCTTTAGGATCATCGTTTGAACTTGAAACACAACTGATCATTACAAAAGAATTTAATTATATAATAACAGAAAAAGCAGATATTATTTGCACCAGAATTATTGAGATTCAAAAAATGATTGGTGGTTTACAAAAAAGTCTAAATATTTAACGCTGATAAATTAGTATCAGGATTACTTTTGTCTTGATACTAGGTACTAACTACTTGATACTAAAAAATGATCCAACTACTTACACCAACGCACTGGAAAGATTATGAGCTGATTGATTGCGGCGACTTTGAAAAGCTGGAGCGTTTTGGTAATGTTATATTGATACGCCCCGAGCCGCAAGCTGTTTGGAGCAAACAGCTACCTCAATCTGAGTGGCAGAAACTTCACCATATTAAGTTTAAGGGGCGCTCCGCTACATCAGGCGAATGGCTGAAAAAAAATAACTCTATTCCTGACCGCTGGCATATTGAATATAAAAATCTGGAAATAGCCATCAAATTCAGATTGGCTTTAACATCCTTTAAGCATGTGGGCATTTTCCCGGAGCAGGCAGTTAACTGGGATTATTCTTCACAGATCATTAAAAAATTCAAAACACCCCAGCCAAAGGTGCTTAACTTGTTTGCTTATACAGGTGGGGCCTCGTTAGCAGCGCAAGCAGCAGGTGCAGATACCACGCACGTGGACTCCATAAAACAGGTAGTTAACTGGGCCAACGAGAACCAGGAATTATCAGGTTTAAGCAATATTCGCTGGGTGGTGGAGGATGCTTTGAAATTTGTAAAACGCGAATTGAAAAGAGGTAAAAAATATAACGGCATCATTCTCGATCCTCCCGCTTACGGGCACGGGCCAGCAGGAGAGAAATGGAAGCTGGAAGACCATATTAACGAAATGATGCGGGATGTGGTGCAACTGCTTGATCCGGAAGAGCATTTCCTGATACTGAATGCCTATTCGCTTGGCTTTTCATCTGTGATTATGGAAAACCTCATTAAAGGCGCTTATCCCAAAGTGCAAAACCTGGAAACCGGCGAGCTTTACTTGCAGGCAACTTCGGGTATAAAACTGCCTTTAGGTGTGTTTGGTAAGTTTTATAAATTATAAATCCCAATGTCATTTCCTTTAGAACGAGGGGACGAGGAGAACTACCTTCTTGAGCGGGGTGGTGTTATGACTGTATGAGTGAAAGCTCTTATACAACAAAAAAGTGACCATGCATGCTGTACAAGATTTCTCTCTATCGTTAGAAATGACAAGAATTAAGATAAATTTGCTTTCATGCTGAAACTAAAAGCACTCCTCTTTTTTTGTTTTTTGCCCATTGCTCTTTTCGCCCAGCAGCATTTCGATATCATCCTTAAAAATGGGAAGATAATTGATGGGACAGGCAATCCCTGGTTTTATGGTGATGTGGGTGTTGTTAAAAATAAGATCATCGGCATAGGCGACCTATCTAAAAGTAAGGCGGATAAAACAATTGATGCTACAGGACTTATCATAGCCCCCGGTTTTATTGATGTGCATACTCATATTGAAGGCGACGAAAAGAAGACCCCTAATGCTGATAATTTTATTTATGATGGGGTAACCACAGTTATTACCGGTAATTGCGGAAGTTCAAGGGTAAATATTAAAAAGTATTTTAAGCAGTTGGATAGTATTAAACTGTCCGTAAACGTTGGAACGCTGATAGGGCATAACGATGTGCGTTCTGCCGTTTTGGGCGAAGGGGCAGTAACGCCCGACGCCGCACAACTCAAACAAATGGAAGGCCTGGTGGAACAAGCCATGCGGGATGGCGCTATGGGGTTTTCAACAGGGTTGATCTATACGCCGGGTATTTACTCCAAAACTGATGAAGTAGTGGCTTTAGCTAAAGCCGCGGCAAAGTACAAAGGGATTTACACCTCCCACATGCGCAACGAGTCGGATAAAATATTTGATGCCATAACTGAAGCCATTGATGTGGGCCGGCAAGCCAAAATGCGGGTAGAAATTTCTCACTTTAAAGTTGGATTGCCCAACTGGAACCGATCGGATGAAATGATAGCGATGGTGGAAAAGGCACGTGCGGAAGGGTTGGATGTAACGGTTGACCAATATCCTTACACTGCAAGCAGCACTACACTGAATGTTTTATTACCCGACTGGCTGCTTGCCGGTGGTCGCGATTCTGTATTGAAAAGATTAAAAGATACGGTGATACACAAAAAGGTGGTTGCCGAGATGATAAAAGATATGACGCGACGCGGACGCCAGCATTTTGACTATGCGGTAGTGGCCCATTGCGGTGCGGACAACTCCCTTAACGGAAAAAACATTATGCAGATCAACCTGCTTAAAGGAAGGCCATCTACTATCCCTGATGAGATAGAGACCATTTTGGACATTACAAAAAAGGGCAGCGCAACGATGGTGTTTCATGGCATGAATGAGGATGATGTAGAAAATATATTGAAATATCCTCTTACCATGGTGGCTTCTGACTCTGGTATACGGCAATTTGGTGAGGGGGTGCCGCATCCGCGTGGTTACGGCAGTAATGCGCGCGTATTAGGTTATTATGTGCGCGAAAAGCACTTAATAAGGCTGGAAGATGCGGTGCGGAAAATGACTTCGTTGCCTGCTCAAAAATTCCAAATTGAAGGCCGTGGAATATTACAACCGGGAATGTTTGCAGATATTGTTATTTTTGACGCGGCTACTGTTAAGGATCAATCAACTTTTGAACACCCCCATGCATATTCAACAGGTTTTAAATATGTTTTGGTAAATGGGAAACTAACTGTTGATAATTTTAAGCACCTTGGTACCAGAAATGGTGCTATTTTGCATGGCCCCGGATATCAACAAAACAAATAAAAAAAACCGTTATGGGCTATTCTTCAAAAAAAATTAACAAAGCCCGTGGTAGCATTATCGCTCCTAAAAATCAAATTATTATAATGAAAATTAAAAAAATCGCACTTTCTACCCTTCTTGTTATTACTTCTTTGGCACTTTTTACCAACTGCAGTCAAAACAGCAGCGCTACAAAAGCTAATGCTAAACCGGTAGCAAAATCTGATACTGCAAAAAAAGCTGCCGATACCGCTGCCCCTGCTGCTGTGGTATATCCGCCTATAAATCACGCACGGTATGATTCATTAATGAAAAAACTGGCACATGGTGATACAACCGGCAAATGGCCTGTAAAAAATGCGCCATATCCTTTACCTGGCGCTATTTTACCTTATAAAAGAGTAGTAGCATTTTATGGTAATCTTTATGCAAAAAAGATGGGCATTTTGGGCGAACTGCCACCAAAGGAAATGCTGGCCAAACTAAAAGGAGAGGTGAAGAATTGGGAAAAGGCTGATCCATCAACCCCCGTTCAACCGGCATTGCATTATATTGCTGTTGTAGCCAGCGGCGATCCGGGTAAAGACAATAAGTACCGTCACCGCATGCCTCTTAAACAAATTGATACGGTTTTAGCTCTTGCAAAAAAAGCCCATGCCATTGTGTTTTTAGATGTGCAGGTTGCTTTAAGTAATATACATGCCGAGTTGCCTTTGCTGGAAAAATACCTGGCTATGCCACAAGTTCATTTTGGTATAGACCCTGAGTTTTCTATGAAAGATGGTGTAACTCACCCTGGTAAAAAAATTGGTACTTATGATGCGGCTGATATAAATTATGTATCAGGTTATCTTGCTGACCTGGTGAAAAAATACAACCTGCCTCCAAAAATTTTAGTTGTACACCGTTTTACCAAAAAAATGGTAACCAATTATAAAAACATTAAACTGCATAAAGAAGTGCAATTGGTAATGGATATGGACGGATGGGGCGAACCTGATCTAAAAACGGGCACTTATCGCTACTTTATTCATGATGAACCTGTACAGTTTACAGGGTACAAACTTTTTTATAAAAATGATATAAAAAAGGCACCACATCATATGCTTACACCTACTGAAGTTTTAAAATATAAACCATATCCAATTTATATTCAGTACCAATAGGTATTGTTGTGAGTTGTAAGTTATGGGTAGCAGGAACATTTCTGCATCAAATAAAACTTACAACATATTACACCAAACTTTCAACTCTATGATCAAATTCGGTATCATCGGTTGCGGGCGTATCAGCCATCGGTTTATGCAAGGGCTTAAACAGGTGGCTGATACTTCGTTAACAGCAGCCTGGTCTCGCAGGGCCGAAAGTGTAAATCATTTTGTTGATCTATATGGTGGCACTGCCTGTAAAAGTCTTGATGAGTTACTGGCAAGTGATATTGACGCGGTGTATATTGCTACCCTGCCTGATAGCCATGCCGCTTACAGTATTGCAGCTTTAAACGCCGGGAAGCATGTACTCTGCGAAAAACCCGCAACTGTAAATCTTTCTCAACTTGATGATGTATTAAAGATTGCCAGAACCAAGGGGCTGCTTTTTATGGAAGGCATGAAGCCGCCGTTTTTTCCGCTATACCGGAGCTTAAAGGAGTATTTACAAACCGATCCTATCGGCCCTGAGGGCTATGTGAGGGCAGGGTCATCAGTTGCTGACTTATCACCCGATCATCCCAATTTTAGTTATGAATTGATGGGAGGCGCACTGATGGGGATAGCACCTTATGAGGCTTTTCTTGCACTCGATTGGCTCGGATCAATGACCGGGCTGCAGGCGATGGGGCGCTTTAGCGGTAAACAAGTAGATATGTTTGCTACCTTCCAAACCCAGCACAATAACGGCTACGCCCAACTCTACTGCGGGTTTGATTTGCATGGCAAAGGTGATGCTTTAATATCCGGGCCACTGGGTCATGTTACCATCCACAAAAATTGGTGGAACCCCGCCAAAGCAACCATTGAGTATCTGGACGGACGTATTGTTGAACTGGATGAACCTTTTACAGCGGGCGGCCTTAATTACGAAATAGAACACTTTTGCGAACTGATATGCAAAGGGCAAACCGAAAGCCCCATCATCACCCATGAACTGTCGCGGCAAATGATAACAATGCTGGATGAAGCCAGAAAACAGATCGGGTTGAAGTTTAAGGGGGAGTAAAAGGGCGGATTAATGGTTGTTAACATACTAATAGAGGCATTGGCTCGGGTTAGTGTGGATCAAGCAAAACATATGCAAAATGGAATAATAAACCTTGCATAATAAAATAATTATGTTGGGCGGTTAGTCAGCCTACTCTCATATCATTAATTATTCCTAAAATCATCCACGTAAAAAGTTAAATTTGCGGTGCAAATAACAATCCCTTGGATAGAAAACTGATTATTGGAACACGTGGTAGCGAATTGGCGTTATGGCAAGCAAATTTTGTAAAAGACAGGCTGGCCGAAAACAACATTGACGCTGAACTAAAGATCATTAAAACACAGGGCGATCGTATCCTAAATTTGAGCTTTGATAAGCTGGAAGGTAAAGGCTTTTTTACCAAAGAGCTTGAAGAAGAATTACTGGCAGGCAGCATTGACCTCGCTGTGCACTCGCATAAAGACCTGCCAACAGAAAACCCTCCGGGACTCATCATCGCAGCAGTTTCAGAAAGGGAAGACCCCTCTGAACTGTTGTTGATTTTGAAGGATTGTGTGGATGTGCGTCAAAAGTTATCGGTAAAGTATGGCGGTATAGTGGGTACATCGTCTAATCGCCGTAAGGCACAACTGCTGGCTTTTCGCCCCGATCTGGAGATCAATGATCTGCGTGGAAACGTACAGACCCGGATAGGTAAATTACGTGATGAGAAATACGATGCTATTATGCTGGCAAAAGCCGGAATAATCAGGCTGGGTATTGATCTGAGTGAATTTCATGTAGAAGAATTAACCCCTACAGAAATAGTACCTGCACCCGCGCAAGGTGTTTTGGCTATACAAACCAGGGGAGAAGATAAAGAGCTGTTTGATGCATTGCAGGTATTAAATTATCCTGAAGTTGCAGCCGAACTGGCGGTTGAGCGTACTGTATTAAAATTATTTGGTGGTGGCTGCCATTTACCTTTGGGTTGCTATTGCCGCAAGGATGAAAATACATTCCAGGTATTTACTTCTAAGGCCGAAACCGGCGACGATTTTCCCGACAGGTTGTTCATCGAGTCGGATACAACAGAAGGTCTGGCTGAAAAAGTAGTTGCCATGTTTGATACGAAGCGTAAATTACCTCAAAGGGTATTTATAACACGTGATCTTTCTGAGCAAAGTTATTTCAGGAAGGCACTTGAAAAGCATAGTATCGCAATAGAGGCCCGCTCGCTTATCCGCACGGTTCCGGTAATTAATAAACTTGATCCTTATATTTTAAGAGATATCAACTGGATATTCTTCAGCAGTAAGAACGCGGTAGAATACTTTTTTGCACTAAAACCGCAACTGCCGGAAAAAGTGCAGTTTGGCGTAATGGGTGGTGGATCTGAAGATATATTGCGACGCAATGGTTACTTTGCTGCCTATGTAGGCGAAAGTGGGGATACAAGCGAAGTTGCTGCCGATTTTGCAGAACTGGCAAATGGTTCCACCGTATTATTCCCTGGTGCAGAGGGTTCATTAAGGAGTATTCAGCAAGGCTTGTCGGCAGGTACCAGGATCATCGATTTGCCAGTTTATGAAACAGTGCAGGAAGATAATGTAGAGCCGACATCGGCTGATGTGCTGGTGTTTACCAGCCCATCTAATGTAGAGGCATATTTTGCAGAGAATTTATTAGACCCTAATCAAAAAGTAATCGCCATAGGAAAATCAACAGGCAAAAAATTTGATGAGATGGGTACAAAATATACATTGCCTTTTTCGCCAGATGAAGTTGGGCTGGCGGAAGCAGTGTTTGGGATTTGAAAAAATCAGGTCTTTTTAAATGGCTTTTTTATGATAAAAATATGGTTTCGCAGTATTAATACCTGTATAATTTTGTTTGCGTTTCCATAACTTTAATTTTTCAACAATGTGGGTTATCAGCCTGGCTGAAACGTTCCGATAAAAAGATGTTACAAAGACCGAGAAGAAACCGAAAAAGCGAAGTTATCCGTCAGATGTTGCAGGAAACGCATGTAAGCGCTGCGAATTTGATATTCCCGCTGTTTATTGTAGATGGCAAAAACCAAAAAAGCGAAGTGTCATCTATGCCGGGTATTTACAGGTATTCGATAGATAACTTGCTGCGCGAGGTGGAGAGTTGCATGAAACTGGGTTTAAAATCGTTTGATCTGTTTCCGAATATTGAGGAAGCATTAAAAGATAAATATGCTACCGAAAGCCATCGTGAAGAAAGCTTATACCTACGCGCAATTAAACAGGTGAAGGAAAATTTTCCCGAAGCGTGTGTAGTTACCGATGTGGCTATGGATCCATACAGCAGCGATGGGCATGATGGTATAGTGGAGAATGGCGAGATACTGAATGATGAAACGCTGGTGGTTTTAGGCAAAATGGCTTTGGCTCATGCAAGGGCGGGGGCCGATATTATAGCGCCATCGGATATGATGGATGGCCGCGTGGGCTACATCAGAAATGTGCTGGATGATAACGGGTTTAAAAACGTATCCATTATGTCATATACCGCTAAATACGCCAGCGCATTTTACGGGCCATTTAGGGATGCATTAAATTCGGCACCCAAATTTGGGGATAAAAAATCATACCAGATGAACCCGGCAAACCAGCGGGAGGCGTTGATAGAAGCAGACCTTGACGAAGCTGAAGGCGCCGATTTTTTAATGGTAAAACCGGCATTGCCTTATTTGGATGTGATAAAGCTATTAAAAGATAATACCGAATTACCTATTGCTGCATATAATGTGAGCGGCGAGTATGCCATGATAAAGGCGGCTATACAAAAGGGTTGGCTAAATGAGCAGCGTGCCATTACTGAAGTGCTTACCAGCATCAGACGGGCAGGGGCCACAGCGATATTGACTTATCATGCTAAGGAAGTTTTGGAGAATAAATGGCTGTAAGCCCCACCCAACTCTCTACGGTAGGGAGAGCTTTGATGAGGTATAATAAAAAACAAAAGAAAAAGTCTCCCCCCACAGGGGGAGATCTAGAGGGTGCTATATGTTAGATTCATTAAAAAAGATATTTTCTGGAGATGGTGAACCGGTAAGTACTACCGGCAAGCCTGATATTAACCGGGAAAAATCTGCGGAATTGTATGAGAAGGCCAAGGCGTTTTTCCCGGGTGGGGTTAATTCCCCGGTAAGGGCTTTTAAGTCAGTTTATGGTACACCACTTTTTATTGAAAAGGGTGATGGCTGTTTTATATGGGATGCGGATGGCAACCAATTTATTGATTTTTGCTGTTCATGGGGGCCATTGATCCTGGGGCATAATAATGCCAAAGTACGCGAAAAGGTGATCGAAGTAATGCAGCAAGGCATGTCGTTCGGTGCGCCTACGGCTTTGGAAAATGAACTGGCCGAGCTCATCCTCAAGAATAATAAGTTCATCAAAAAAATGCGTTTCGTAAGTTCGGGTACCGAGGCGGTAATGTCAGCCATCAGGCTTGCCCGTGGTTATACAAAACGTGATAAGATATTAAAGTTTGAAGGCTGTTATCACGGCCATACAGATTCGTTGCTTGTAAAAGCAGGGTCAGGGTTAGTTACTTTTGGTGAAACCTCATCCGCCGGTGTACCGAAATCCTTTGCAGATGAAACTATTGTTGTCGCTTTAAATGATAAGGAAGCTTTACAAAAAGCGTTTGAAGAATTTGAGGATCAGATAGCGGCAGTAATCATTGAGCCTATCCCGGCAAATAATGGGTTGCTGTTACAAGGTAAAGAGTTTTTACAATACCTGCGCGAGATTTGTACTCAAAATGGGGCCTTGCTGATATTTGATGAAGTGATTTCCGGCTTCAGGATCGGCTTTGAGGGTGCTGCGGGATATTATGGCATTCAACCGGATATTCTTACTTACGGTAAAATTATTGGCGGTGGTTTGCCAGTGGGCTGTTATGGCTCTTCTGTGGAGATCATGGGTAATGTTTCGCCGGATGGCGGCGTTTACCAAGGGGGCACCCTGTCGGGCAACCCGGTGGCAATGGCAGCTGGTATAGCACAACTAACGGAATTGCTAAAAATGGGTTTTTACCGCGACTTAAATAATAAAACAGAAGAATTTACCGAGTCTATACAACGTTTTGCTACCG
>JAQBOK010000328.1 GCA_028288085.1 Mucilaginibacter sp. | reverse complement strand
AGTTGGGCCATCGGCTACCGGGTCTGAATATGGAAAACCTATTTCCAGAAAATCAACCCCAGCTTTTTCCAGAGCTTCAGCAATTTCTACAGTTGTATTCAATTCAGGGTAGCCCGCAGTAAAGTATATGGATAACAGGTTATCCTTTTTTGTTTCAAAAAGTTTGTTTAAACGGTTCATTAGCCTCACTCCAACCCCTCTCCGGTAGAGAGGGGCTATTTATTTATTGTGTTCATTTAATAGTCTCCCCTACCGGCGGAGATTTAGAGTAAACTAATATCCAAAATATTTAATATACGTATCCAAATCCTTATCGCCCCGGCCTGATATACAGATTACTACATTATCATCGGCTTTAAAGATCATTTTCTCTAAATAAGCCAAAGCATGAGCAGTTTCAATTGCCGGGATGATACCCTCCAGCTGCGAACATAATAATCCTGCCTGCAAAGCCTCGTCGTCGGTAATGCTTACGTATTGCGCACGTTTTATTTTGTATAAATGTGCATGCTGAGGCCCAATACCCGGATAATCCAATCCTGCTGATATAGAATAAGGCTCCACCACCTGCCCGTCATCAGTTTGCATCAATATGGTGCGGCTGCCGTGTAAAACACCTTCACGGCCTAAAAAGGTAGTAGCAGCAGAATGTCCACTATTAACCCCCTGCCCTGCCGCTTCCACGGCTACCAGCTTTACGGACTCATCGTCCAAAAAATGATAGAACATGCCCATCGCGTTGCTACCACCGCCCACACAGGCCATAACGTATTGTGGCAACTCGCTGCCCGTTTTCTCCAGCAACTGTTTTCTGGCTTCTAAAGAAATAATAGACTGGAATTGGGCTACCATTTCGGGATATGGATACGGCCCTACTACTGATCCGATGATATAATGCGTATCTACCGGATTATTTATCCAATCGCGCATTGCTTCATTGGTAGCATCTTTTAAAGTTTTGCTGCCTGACATTGCCGGAACAACCTTAGCCCCAAGCATTTTCATCCGGGATACATTTGGTGCCTGGCGTTCCATATCTACCTCGCCCATATAAACTACGCACTCAATTCCTTTAAGTGCACAAACCGTGGCTGTAGCTACCCCATGCTGACCTGCGCCAGTTTCGGCTATGATGCGTTTTTTGCCCAAACGTATCGCCAGCAATATCTGGCCAATGGCGTTATTAATTTTATGTGAGCCGGTATGGTTCAGATCCTCGCGCTTAAAAAATATGTTGGCGCCATATTTTTCAGAATATCTTTTTGCGTGATACAAAGGTGAAGGGCGACCAACATAGTCCTTCAAAAGCAGATCATATTCCGCTTTAAAATCAGCATCGTTGATGATCTTTGCATATTGCTGCCTTAGTTCCTCCACGTTAGGATATAGCATCTCCGGGATGTAGGCCCCACCAAAATCACCATAGTACCCCTGTTCGTTAACTCCGTATTTCATCTTAATATTATATCGAGTGCTTTGTAGAAGACTTACGAAGTTTTAAAAACTTCGTAAGTCTTATTATTTTTTAATGCTGTATTTTAGCTTAGTATATCAAATGCTTTTTGCAATTTGTCCATGTCTTTTAGCCCTGGCTCAATTTCAAACTTGCTGTTCAGATCAACTCCATAAAATTGAGGGTGATCTATCGACTTTACAGTTTCCAAATTTTCAAGGCTCAGTCCCCCGCTTAAAAAGAAAGGAATGTCCAACTGATATTTATCTAATAGCGACCAATCAAAAATTTGTCCGGAGCCCCCGTGTTTATCAGTTTTTGTATCGAACAAAAAATAATCCACATTACCCACAAACTCATTCAGTTGCTCAAAATCAAAATCTTGGTGAACCCCAAATGCTTTGATCACTATTACTTTTCCTTTGAATGATTTACAAAACTCCGGATCTTCATTGCCATGTAATTGTATCGCATCAAAGTTATAAGTATCAATCAGTTTAATTATTGTTTCAGCAGTTTCATTAACAAATACGCCCGTTTTATAAACAGTTTTTGGCAAAGCAGCTAATGTAGCTATGTCCAAATCTGAAATAAACCTTGGCGAAGGTACATAACAAATGAAACCCATATAGTCAGGTATTAAAGCCGCTATGGATCTAATATTGTCCGGATGCTTCAAACCGCAAATTTTTATCTTCATTAGTTACTGCTGATCAATGTTTTAAAGCCCACCAATGCTTTTTTGCTTAATAATGCTTCGTCGGCCTCATAAAAGCAATCGCCAAAAGTTTTTTCGGGGTGAATAGTTTTGATAGCCAGTGCGGCATTACATAAAACTACATTGTTTTGCGCTTGTGTGGCTTCACCATTCAACACGCTCATAAATATGTCGGCCGAATCCTTAACCGTACTCCCACCTGCGATCTGCTCAGGATTTAGTTTTTCAAAACCCAAAGCTTCGATACTGTTTATTTTTTCGCCTTCTGCCGAAAAGGTTTTAAAATCGCTTGTTAGTGATATTTCATCGTAGCCATCCAAGGCATTCAGAATAGTGTATTTCACATCAGATTTTTGATAGAGATAGGCATATACCCTTGCCAGTTCCAGGTTAAATACCCCTACCATCTGGTTATTAGGCTTTGCAGGGTTAACCATGGGCCCAAGCATATTAAAAAAGGTTTTTACCCCCAATTCCCTACGGATTGGTGCTACCGTTTTCATTGCAGGATGAAACAATGGCGCATGCAAAAAACAAATATTAGCTTGGTCAATATTTGTTTTCAACTTATCGGTTTCATTAGTAAACCGGTAACCCAAAAACTCCATCACATTTGATGATCCACAACCCGACGAAACTCCATAATTACCATGCTTGGCCACTTTATACCCTGCCCCAGCTACAATAAATGATGCTAATGTGGATATATTAAAGGTATCCTTACCGTCACCACCTGTACCGCATAAGTCTATTAGGTCATTCGTTTCCAGGTTAACGGGCAAACAAAGATCAAGCATGGCATCCCTAAAACCCTCCAGTTCATCAACAGTAATACTACGCATGCAATAGGCCGTCATAAAAGCAGCCATTTGGGAGTTATTATACTTACCCTGCGCAATACTGGTCAAAATCTCTTTTGACTGTTCCCGGGTAAAAGACTTGTTTTCAAAAAGGTGATTTAATATCGCTTTCATAAAGTTGGGCATAAAAAAAGGGTTACCTAACGGCAACCCTTTTGCAAATATTTTTTAAACAAATACAGGACTGCCTTACGATTACTCGTTAAGCCACCACCAGTTATTGTTTGCTTTATTTATCATTTGTGCAACAAATATGGAAATAGTTTTTCCTAAAAGCAAGCAGAATGATAAATTTACGGATTAAGTTGATTGAGTGAACTGTTAATTAGGTAAAGTTGATTGTAACGATTGTAAAAGTTATGTAGTTATAAACATTCTTCTGCAATCTATATAACATTTATAAATTCCTGTAACTTAATCAACTCAATCTAACCTTTCAAGTTATTCAACCCATAAAAGATGGCTATTCATAAAACAAAATTTAATCCGGAAGACGATCTTGGGTTTGGCTCACAGCCGGTTCTCAAAAGCCAGCCATTAATAAAACACGATGGTTCTATTAATGTGAAGCGAAGGGGACTGCCTTTTTTTCGAACTTCAGATAACTACCATACGCTGATCACTATGAGCTGGACAAACTTCTGGCTGATGGTTCTGGCAGGTTATGCGGTTATTAATATTGTGTTTGCATTAATTTACTTACAAATTGGTGTTCAAAATCTGAATGGCGCTGAAGGAAGAACCACCTACCAGCATTTTTGGGATGCGTTCTTTTTTTCTGCGCAAACCATTTCAACGGTTGGGTATGGGCATATCAGCCCCAGGGGTATGGCAGCAAACAGTGTGGCCGCTTTGGAATCCATGATGGGCTTGCTTGCATTTGCTTTGGCAACCGGCTTATTATATGGGCGATTTTCAAGGCCATCTGCAAAAATTGTTTACAGCCGGAATTTATTAATTGCACCTTATCTGGATACCTGTCAGGGCTTAATGTTCCGGTTGGCTAATTTAAGGCGCAGCATGCTTATCGATCTTGACATCGAGATCATTTTTTCCTATAATGAGGATGTAAACGGCAAAATGTTAAGACGATTTTTTCCGCTTGAACTGGAAAGAAAAAAAGTAAGTATATTAACTTTAAACTGGACGGTTGTTCATCCGTTGGACGAAAACAGTCCGTTAAAGGATATGACCCAAGATGATTTAAAAAACACCCAGGCCAGTTTTGCCATACTACTTAGGGCATTTGATGATACTTTTTCGCAAACTGTGCATTCCCGTACTTCTTATCAATACGAAGACATGGTATGGGGCGCTAAGTTTAAGCCCGCATTTGACAGGGACGAAGATGGGCGGATTGTTTTGGACCTGAGCAGGATAAGTGGATTTACTACTGTGGACTTGCCTGAAAAGGCAATGAAATGAGTGCTACATCGGCATATCTTTTCTTGTTTGGCACAACTCTATCAAAACCCCATTGGTGCTTTTAGGATGAATAAAACAAACCAGTTTATTATCAGCGCCAGGTTTGGGTTTATCACTTAAAAAAACAAAACCCTCCTGTTTTAGCCTTTGCATTTCGGCTTCAATGTCCTCTACATCAAAGGCAATATGGTGTATACCCTCTCCTCTTTTTTCAATAAATCGAGTAATAGGGCTATCGTTTGCAGTCGCTTCAAGCAACTCGATTTTATTGGGGCCAGATTGCAAAAATGCCGTCTTAACACACTCTGAATCAACATTTTCAATTTTGTAAATTACTGTATCCAACAGCTTTTCGTATAATTTCCCAGCACTCACTATATCCTTTACGGCAATACCAATATGTTCTATCTTTTCCATGTCCAAATATTGTAAATAATTACCTTTATCTGATTATTCCGCCTTGTTTTGAATGATTTTAAATAAAAACTTTACTTATCTTTGTGTAGTTATTAAATTTAAGATATGAATCTCCCAATATACCTGGATAATAATGCGACCACACCTATGGATCCACGGGTGCTTGAAGCAATGTTACCTTACTTTAACCAAAAATTTGGCAATGCGGCAAGCCGTAACCATGCATTTGGTTGGGTGGCTGAAGAAGCCGTTGATTATGCGCGTGAGCAAGTTGCAAAAATAATTGGGGCCAATGAGAAAGAGATCATTTTCACATCGGGCGCTACTGAAGCCGATAACCTGGCTATCAAGGGTGTTTTTGAAATGTACAAAGACAAAGGCAATCATATAATTACCACTACTACTGAGCACAAAGCTGTGCTTGATACCTGCAATCACGTTGAAAAACTAGGCGGCAGAGTTACTTATTTGCCAGTACAGGCTGATGGCTTGGTTAACTTGCAAGAACTGGAAGCCGCAATGACCAGCGAAACCATTCTTGTATCGGTTATGTATGGCAATAATGAGATTGGTGTTATACAACCGATAAAAGAAATTGCAGCAATTGCGCACAAATATGGTGCTTTGTTTATGACAGATGCTACGCAGGCGGTTGGTAAAATACCGGTTGATGTAATTGCTGATGGCATTGACCTGCTGGCTTTTACAGCACATAAAATATATGGCCCTAAGGGTGTTGGCGCTTTATACGTCCGCCGCAAAGGACCAAGAGTTAAAGTTACAGCCCAGATGGATGGTGGTGGCCACGAACGCGGCATGCGTTCAGGCACATTAAACGTTCCGGGGATTGTAGGTTTTGGTAAGGCTTGCGAATTATGTATGCAGGAAATGGAAGGTGAAGCAAAACGTTTATCTGCTTTGCGCGACAAACTGCAAACTTCACTTTTGCAACTGGAAGAAAGTTATGTGAATGGAAATGTGGAACACCGTTTGCCTCATGTAGCCAATATATCTTTCAAATACGTAGAAGGAGAAGGTTTAATGATGGCAATGAAGGATTTGGCTGTATCGTCGGGCTCGGCTTGTACATCAGCTTCGCTGGAACCATCATACGTATTAAAGAGTTTAGGCCTGTCAGATGATCTTGCACATTCATCCATCCGTTTTGGATTGGGCAGATTTACCACCGAAGAAGAAGTGGATTATGCCATTGAAGTAACTAAAAAATCAGTTACTCATTTACGCGACCTTTCGCCGCTTTGGGAAATGTTCAAAGAGGGCATCGACCTGGACTCAATAGAGTGGGCAGAACATTAATAAATTTTGGAATTCGAATTTTCGATTTCGGGTTTTAAAATCAGAGTATAGAAATTATAATTAATATTAAAAACATAGAGCTATGGCTTATTCAGATAAAGTAATTGATCACTACACCAACCCCCGCAATGTGGGCACTTTGGATAAAAGTAGCAGCAAAGTTGGAACCGGTTTGGTTGGCGCTCCTGAGTGCGGCGATGTAATGCGTTTGCAGATACAGGTTGATGATAACAATATTATTACTGATGCTAAATTTAAAACATTTGGCTGCGGTTCGGCTATTGCTTCATCATCATTGGCTACCGAATGGCTTAAAGGCAAAACCATTGACGATGCCATGAAAATTGACAACATGGATATTGTTGAGGAATTAGCTCTGCCACCGGTAAAAATTCACTGCTCGGTATTAGCAGAAGATGCTATAAAAGCAGCAATTAATGATTTTCGTGTAAAAAATGGCTTAGCGCCAATTGAAAGCGAAAAAGTACATCATTAATTAAATATTTCGCATTTGGTATCAAGTAACCAGATACCAAATGCGAAATATTTAATTGTTGAAGGGTAATATGATAATTAAGATTAATTGAATCTTGATACGTGTTGCTTGATACCAATTACTACACAAAATGGTAACTATAACTGATAAAGCAAAAAGCAAAATAGATCATCTGATGCAGGATGCGAGCCTTGATGGCTCTTATTTCCTGCGTGTTTCGGTACAGGGGGGCGGATGTTCCGGCTTGTCATATAATCTTGATTTTGATAACGAGATAAAAAAAGGCGACCAGTTTTTCGAAGACAGGGGTATCCGTCTGGCCCTTGATATGAAATCGTTTCTTTACCTTGCCGGAACAGAACTTGATTTTTCTGACGGATTAAATGGCAAAGGATTTAACTTCCACAATCCGAATGCAACCCGTACCTGCGGTTGCGGCGAGAGTTTCTCTGTATAATTATTTTTTGATCCTGCTGATTAATTTTGATTCCACCGATGATTTGAATAAATCAGCCTAATCACTATATTTATCGGCGTAATCCCCACGTAACCTAATTATTCTTAATGAGCACTATAGCTGAGCGATCAACCGTACCCAACCTAATACGTAATGTTGTAGCAAATATTCACCCTGATACCCATACTTTTCTCATCCACAAGGTAAAAGATGAATGGGTAGAAATTACCTACCGGGAAACACTTGATAAGGCTGATGCTATATCGGCCTGGTTTCTGGATATTGGTATCATGAAGGGAGACCGTTTGGCTTTGATCATTGAAAACGGCCCGGATTATGTTTATTATGACCAGGCCCTGCAACAGGTAGGCGCGGTTAACACTTCTATATATCCCACACTTTCTGAAAGTGAAATAGAGTATATACTAAATGATTCCGGTGCAAAAACCATATTGGTGGGTAATCCTTTTTTATTACGGAAGATTGTTAAGATCGCTAATAATTGCCCGGCGCTTACACGTATTATCCCGGCGTTTGAAGATTTTGAAAAGCATACCGAAAAAGTAAACCTTAACGCAGGTGTGATTGGCTTTAAGGAATTGATAGCCGAAGGCAAAAACCTGGTAGAAAACTACAAGTCGGCCATAAATGCTGCCCGCGAAGCTATTTTGCCATCTGATCTTTCCTGTTTGATCTATACATCAGGTACTACAGGTATCCCCAAAGGTGTAATGCTAACGCATCACAACTTAACTGAAAATACACGTGCGAGTTTAGAACAAATATTGATATTAGAAAAAACGGATACATTTCTGTCCTTTTTACCATTGTCGCATATTTTCGAACGCACCGGCACTTACCATATCTGTCTTTTTGCCGGATGTGCCATTGCTTTTGCGCAGAGCCTGGAATTACTGGCCAAAAACATGGCCGAAATAAAGCCGACTATTATGTGTTGCGTTCCGCGGTTATTGGAGCGTATTCACGATAAGGCCATGAAAAACGGCACATCTGCCGGGGGGGCCAAAACTAAAATTTTTCTATGGGCTCTTGAAATTGGCCGTAAATACCGTCATATTGCTGAGGAAGGGAAGAAGCCAGGCTTTATACTAAGCAGTCAGCATAAAATTGCCGAAAAATTGGTTTTCAGCAAGATAAAAGAAAAAACAGGAGGGCGCTTAAAATTCCTGATATCGGGAGGGGGGGCTCTGCCAAAAAACATTGGCGAGTTTTTTGGCGATTTGGGTATCAAGGTGTTAGAGGGCTTTGGTTTAACAGAAACTTCGCCGGTAATGGCTGTTACTGAAATTGATAGGGTGATCTATGGAACGGTTGGCCGCATTATTCCGCGTATTGAGGTGGCTATACAAAATGTGGATACCAAACATATGTATACCATACAAACACACAATAATTTTAACGTGAATTATCAATCGGAAGAAGGCGAGATTATTGTGCGCGGCCATTGCGTAATGAAGGGCTATTGGAATAAGCCAGAAGAAACGGCAACGGTTATTGACCCGGATGGCTGGTTCCATACCGGCGATATAGGGCGCTTTTATAAAGGCAATCTACAAATTACCGATCGCCTGAAAAACATGCTGGTAAATGCCTATGGCAAAAATGTATACCCTACCCCAGTTGAAAATACCTACTTAAAAAGTCCAAAAATAGAGCAGCTATTTTTAGTGGGCGATAAAAGGGAATACATTACCGCCATTGTTGTACCCTCCAGAGAACATTTGCAGGAAACATTTAATTTGGATGATAAATTCTTCGAAAAACCTGATCTGTTTATTGACGATAAGGAGATTGTTGACTGGATAGCACAGGATATTAAACGCCTCTCAAACGAGCTGGCCAAGTTTGAGCGGATCAAAAACTTCAAGGTAAAGCGCAACCCTTTCAGCATGGACGAGGGTGAGATCACTCCTACTATGAAAGCCAAACGCAAGGTAATTGAGAAGAAATATGCTGGTGTTATTGATGAAATGTATTTGCAGGAAACAGAGGCGGATTAATTTAAATTACAGAAATTGAACGAGTCCTCAAGCGAATGGTTTCTCCATATAGTTTAAAAATACACTGTACCTAAACTTAGTTCTACCACGGGCTCACCCCTGCTTCCGGGTTATTATCGTCACTAAAATACTGACCGCTTAGCCCGTTCTCATCAACCGTTGCATACTTAACAATTCGGGCTGCAGCGGCTGGCACACTTCCTGTACCCCTATAGTTATTAAAATCCGTAGCTGTAAAGCCCGGATCGACGACATTTATCTTGAAAGGACTATCTTTTAACTCAAATGCTAAAGCTATTGTATAAGCATTCAAAGCAGTTTTTGATGGCCCGTAGGCGCCGCCCTTAAAGTTGTAATATTTCCATGACGGATCATTATGCAAAGTGAGTGATGCCAGTCCCGATGTTACATTAACGATCCTGGGGGCATCAGACTTTTTAAGCAGATCAAGAAAAGCCATTGTTACGTTTATCGTTCCAAAAAAATTGGTTTCAAAAACATTCCGTATAACTTCGGTATCTAATGTGGTTGGGCTTTGCGGAAACCCGCCACTTACACCGGCATTATTAACGAGCGCGTCCAGAGAATCAGTTTTTTGCCCGATAACCGTTCTTGCTGCCATAACGGATGCGGCATCACTTACATCAATTTGTATAACTTCAACCTTATCTGACTTTAACCGTGCAACGGCCTCTGCTCCTTTTTCCAAATCCCGGCTTCCTAAAAAAACATAGTAACCTAAATCCAATAACTGTTTTACTATCTCAAAACCAATACTTTTATTGGCGCCCGTAACTAATGCTGTTTTCATATTTTGGCAGTATGTTTTGCAAGTTTACAAATTCCCAATCCAAAGTATGTTTATATCTTAATCTATATTCCCAAAAAACCAAATTTTATATATATTTGATATACAAGCATTTTTGTAGCCATACAGCAAAACAAGGATGCCGGAAAGCCAATATAATAGCCTTTAATTATATTAAACTATGCTCAATCTATCAGTTATCCTGGAAGACAGTGCAAAAAGGTATTCAGCAAAAGCTGCCTTTACTTTTATGGATATTACCCTTTCCTATGCTCAAATCAATGATGCGGCCAATCAGGTTGCTAATGGCTTAAAAGCCACGGGAATTAAGGCAGGTGATAAGGTGGCTCTAAGTTGTTTCAATTTGCCATACTTTCCCATTATATATTTTGGTATTCTTAAAATAGGTGCGGTGGTTGTGCCGCTTAATTGCTTGCTAAAAAAAGATGAAATTGAATATCATCTGAAAGATAGTGATGCAAAAGCATATTTCTGCTTTACAGGGACGCCTGATTTTCCATTAGGTGAAATCGGGTATGCAGCTTTCAGTGCTGTGCAAGAATGCAGGTACTTTTTTATGATTATGCCTGTACCCGGAATGCCTTCCAACATAGACGGAACGCGGACTTTGAGCGATCTTATGGAAAGGCAATCGCCTCTATTTGAAACTTATCAGAGCAACGCCGAAGATACCTGTGTAATAATTTACACATCGGGTACAACTGGCCAGCCGAAAGGTGCGGAATTGACACATTCAAACTTGTTGCTCAATGCTACTATGATATGTGATTTAATGAATTGCGATACAGATGATGTTGGACTTATTGTTTTACCCCTATTCCATATTTTTGGAATGACCGTTATGATGAATGCAGGTATTTACAAAGGCCGCTCTAATATTCTGCTCACCCGTTTTGATGCTGAAACGGTGTTTGATATGATGCAAAAACACAAAGTGACCCTTTTTGCAGGCGTACCAACCATGTATTGGGGTTTATTGAATTATACTAACTCCAAATTTGACTATGAAAGTATTGCTAAAAACTTAAAAATATGCTGTTCTGGTGGCGCATCCTTGCCTGTAAAAGTGCTGGAGGATTTTGAAAGGCGTTTTAATGTGCCAATTATTGAAGGCTATGGAATGTCGGAGGGTTCGCCGGTAGTAACTTTTAACCAATTGAAAACTCTAAGGAAACCAGGTTCTATAGGCAAACCATTTTGGGGTGTCGAAGTTAAATTGGTGGATGTTGAAGGAGCAGAAGTACCTGTTGGTGAAAAAGGAGAATTGCTTTACAGAGGGCACAATGTGATGAAGGGTTATTATAAAAAACCTGAGGAAACGGAAAAAGTTTTGCAAAATGGCTGGATGCATTCTGGCGATATTGCTGTAAAGGATGAGGATGGTTTTTACTTTATTGTAGATAGAACTAAAGATATGATTATTCGTGGCGGCTTAAAAATATACCCCCGCGAGGTAGAAGAACTGATGATAAAACATGAAGCGGTATCTCTGATTGCCGTTATAGGTATTCCACATGAAGAAATGGGCGAAGATGTAAAAGCCTTCGTAGTGTTGAAAGAAGGTCATTTCGTTTCAGAAACAGACTTAATAGCATGGACAAAGGAACGCATATCTTCGTATAAATATCCCCGCCATATCGAGTTTATACCTGCTTTACCAATGAGCGCGACAGGTAAAATACTGAAAAGGGAATTGCGAAAATGATAAAAAAGGTGATGGTCATTTAACTAAGCCATTAGCCGGAATGTTGTATGCGGATTAATGCCGTCTGGATTATGAAAGTTTGCAGCTTTCCTCCTAAATTCTATCTCATATCTGAAATTCCACGTCTCAAATCTAAAAAAAAGCTATTTTTGCAACCTTAATAAAAGCTATGAGTATTGCCCTATCCGAACAGGAAATTTTACGCCGTGAATCTTTACAGCAACTACGCGACTTAGGTATCAACCCATACCCCGCCGAAGCATTTGATGTTACCGCTTTTGCACAAGATATAAAAGACAATTTTGAAAGCAACCCCGATACCTACAAGCACGTTGTATTGGCTGGTCGCATCATGTCGCGCCGAATAATGGGCAGCGCATCTTTTGCTGAATTGCAGGATTCAACCGGGCGCGTACAGATTTATTTAAAGCGCGATGATATTTGTCCTGGTGAGGATAAAACGCTTTATAACACCGTGTTCAAAAAACTGCTTGACCTGGGGGATTATGTAGGCGTAAAGGGTTATGTTTTTTTGACGCAAACTGGTGAGATATCTGTCCACGTACAGGAAATGAGTATTTTATCCAAGTCGCTGAAACCTTTGCCTGTTGTAAGAAGAGACGACGAAGGGAATATACATGACGCCTTTACCGATCCGGAAATGCGTTACCGCCAGCGTTATGTTGACCTGACAGTAAACCCGGAGTTCAAACAGATTTTTATCAATCGCTCAAAAGTGATCAGTTCTATGCGCGATTACTTTAATACAGAAGGTTGGATGGAAGTAGAAACCCCTATTTTGCAGCCTGTACATGGCGGAGCGGCTGCAAGGCCATTCACCACGCACCATAATACATTGGATATGCAGCTTTATCTGCGTATAGCCAATGAATTGTATTTAAAGCGACTAATCGTAGCTGGGTTTGATGGTGTTTATGAATTCGGTAAAATGTTCCGTAATGAGGGTATGGACCGTACACATAACCCGGAGTTCACTTCGGTAGAAATATATGTAGCCTACAAAGATTATATATGGATGATGGCGATGGTTGAAGCATGCCTGGAGCATGTAACAAGGGCCGTGCACGGCATCCCCGTAGTGCAAGTTGGTGAAAATGAGATCAATTTTGAGGGTCCCTACGAAAAACTGTCGATGTATGATTCTATCCTGAAATATACAGGCATAGATGTATCTGCAATGGATGAAACCGCTTTGCGCAAAACCTGCACTGATTTGGCTATTGAAATAGATAATACCATGGGTAAAGGCAAGCTGATTGATGAGATATTTAGCGCCAAGGTGGAAGCCAACCTGATACAGCCCACTTATATTACTGATTACCCTATTGAAATGACGCCGCTGGCCAAAAAGCATCGCAGCAAAGAAGGACTGGTGGAGCGTTTCGAACTATTTGTGAATGGTAAAGAAATTGCTAATGCTTATTCTGAATTAAATGACCCCATTGACCAGCGCCAACGCCTGGAAGAACAATTGGTACTGGCGGGCCGTGGAGACGAGGAAGCTATGGCTATGGATGATGACTTTTTACGTGCATTGGAATATGGCATGCCGCCTACGTCGGGTTTAGGCATCGGTATAGACCGACTGGTAATGCTGATGACCAATCAGCATACGATACAGGAAGTATTGTTTTTCCCTCAAATGCGTCCGGAAAGAAAGGCCAAAGTTGTTACTGCTGATGATTTTATAAAGATAGGTGTACCGGCAGAATGGGTGCCTGTGCTTAATAAAATGGGCTTTAATACAATTGAGGAACTAAAAGCTGCCAATCCTAACAAAGTATTTAATGATCTGGGCGGTATGCGTAAAAAATTAAAACTGGATATTACGATGCCGGCAAAAGAAATTGTGATGGCCTGGTTTGAATAGTAATACTGGTGGAGATTCTGCATTGAATCTCTACCACTTTACAATTTGTTAACAAAAGCATAAACTCCTCAAAACCTTAGTATTAGATATTTCTTTTAATTTTATAGTTCAACATCTAATACTATAGTTATGACCAATTCAATTCTGGAGATTACTGAAAGCGAATACCTAATTAAGCTGAACAGGCATAAATTTGACCTGTCGTTTATCCGCAGCTTATTAAAAATGGTTGAAGTGGCCAACCCCTCTGATAGTCAAGCGATAATTACTGACAGGCATATCACACCAAGACAAGACCATTCATCAGAACCGGATTATTACAGTTCACTGGAAGAAAAATAGATTAGTTTTTTGTCAAGACGCAAAATATTGCGTTTACAATAACTTAGTATTGACGGTATCCGCCGCGCACTACCTGCTTGTCCATTTGTGCCAATTGGCCTTTCATCATTTTTATCTGGTCGGCAAGCAATTTATTTTTGTCCTCCTTAGCGGCTTCCTGCAAATACATTTGCGCTTCGCGTTTGTTGCGTTTAGCCATTGCGATACCTGCAAGGCTTAATTTAGCTAATGCAATATTGTGCGACATTTTCATTCCTAAAGAAAGCGCCTTCTTAAAATATTTCTCCGATTTCATCGGTGCTTTTCTTGATTCCAGCAAACCAATCAACAAATTATAGTAGCCGTGCTGCGATTTATTTAATTGTTTTTCGTAATCAGTGATCTTTAATAACCATTCTTCAGACTTGGCCATATTTTCCTTACGCAGATAAAATTGCGCTATCAGCATGTTTTCATTGAAGAAAAAAGTAAGCAGGATAAACCCGCCCATTAAAAACACCAATATTCCCCATCCCCAAAATCCAAAGCCACAAAGAGTAACCCCTGCTCCTGCTACCACGCAGGCAATAATTAACCGAACAATATTTGACATGATTTTATGCTATAAAATAGACTGCAAATATCCGTTTATTTGTATTCTTAACCAACATCTGCATAAATATTTATGGCGATAGATTTAGAACCATCCTGGCTTAATGTTTTACATGAGGAATTTGAAAAAAATTACATGCTAAAACTCAAACATTTTTTAAAAGAAGAGAAGGACGCGGGCTACAAAATTTACCCGAAAGGCCCTGATATTTTTAACGCTTTCAGCAAAACGCCGTTTGATAAAGTAAAAGTTGTGATACTGGGACAAGACCCTTATCATGGTGAAAAACAGGCACATGGCTTATCTTTTTCGGTGCAAAAAGGCATCGCCACACCCCCATCGCTCAAAAATATTTATAAGGAATTGGTTACAGATATTCCGGGCTTTGTTATACCAAATCACGGAGACTTAACCGAGTGGGCCGAACAGGGGGTATTACTTCTTAATGCATCCTTAACAGTAAAAGCAGGCACACCGGGTTCACATCAAAAAAGAGGCTGGGAAGAATTTACTGATACCGTTATCAAAACCATATCCGAAAAGAAATCAGGTATTGTATTTATCCTATGGGGTGCATTTGCACAAGCCAAGGCCGAATTGATCGATCAAACCAAACACTTTATTATCAAATCGCCGCACCCATCGCCATTCTCAGCAGATCGTGGTTTTTTTGGCTCGAAGCCGTTCTCAAAAACGAACGCTATTTTAGTAAAAGAAGGAAAAACACCGATCAACTGGCAGATACATTAGGATACGCAAATGCCCGGGGCACAGATACGCAGACGTTTTTAATTACAACAGATCACCAATCCCATATCAATAACTAGTATTCCAGCGGCACTATCGGCTCTTTTTTACTGGTCGACATGATCATCATAGTTTGAAAAGTTTTTACCACCGGTATGCGGCTGATCTTTTCCATGATCAATTGTTCGTAGGCTTTTATATTGCTGACATATACTTTTAAAAGAAAATCGCATTGACCGGTTACGTGGTGGCACTCGGTTACTTCTTTGATCTTTTGTACTTCGTCTAAAAATATCTGGATAGTATTGTTCTTGTGAAAATCAAGCGATACCTGTATAAAGGTTTTTATGCCCAATCCCAGCTTCTCTTCGTCAACCAAAGCATGATAGCTTTTTATGTACTCTGCGTTCTCCAACTTGCGCACACGCTCCAACGTAGGCGCAGGCGAAAGCCCGATCTCGTTTGAAAGCTGTAAATTTGTTATTCTTCCATTCTCTTGTAGAATCTTAAGAATTTGCAGGTCTATTTTGTCAAGTTCAGTTGCCATGATGAGTACAAATATAGTTTTATCTTAACCAACAGAATAAAATTTCTTATAAATCTATTTTTACAAAAATAAATTTTACAATAATATTTTAGACTAATCTAAATTTATTATTAGATTTGTTTAAATGAATACGTTTACTGAAGAGAATTATTTAAAGGCGATCTACCACATTTCACTGCAGTCGGGCAGCGTAAGCACCAATCAAATAGCAGCTTCCCTGAATACAAAAGCTGCTTCGGTAACGGATATGCTGAAAAAACTGGCTGAGAAGGAACTAATCAATTATACCAAATACCAGGGCGTAACACTTACAACTGCGGGCGAAAAAATCGCCATCTGTATTATCCGGAAGCATCGCCTTTGGGAGTATTTCCTTGTTGAGAAACTTAACTTTAAATGGGATGAGGTGCATGATGTGGCCGAAGAGTTAGAACATATTGCATCAAAAGAACTGATTGACCGGTTGGATGATTTTATGGGCCACCCTAAATATGACCCCCATGGCGACCCGATACCCGATAGTGACGGACAATTTAAAACCCACGAACTAAAACCGGTTTCGACACTGACTGTTAATGAAAGCGGGATAATTTCGGGGGTAAGAGATCATTCTTCCGCGTTCTTACAATATCTTGAAAGAATGCAGCTCATTATCGGCAAAAAAATAAAAGTGACAGAAATTAATAATTACGACCATTCGGTTATTTTACAGGTTGAGAATAAAAAAACACATATCAGCCGTGAAGTTGCCAATAATCTACTCATCGTCTTATGAGTAATGAACAAAATCAATCATTAGCCAACGTTCATAGCTCAGTCAGCACCGAAAACAAAATGGGCTGGCGTAAATTACTGGCCTTTATTGGCCCGGCCTATTTGGTGAGCGTTGGTTATATGGACCCCGGTAACTGGGCAACTGATATTGCAGGTGGCAGCGCATTTGGCTACCGGTTAATATGGATTTTATTCTTATCTAACCTGATAGCACTTTTGTTGCAATCACTAAGTGCGCGCCTGGGTATAGTACGCGGGCTAGATCTGGCTCAGGCATCCAAAAATACTTATCCCCGATTTGTCAACTTTTGCCTTTACATATTGGCCCAGATAGCCATTATAGCCTGTGACCTGGCCGAAATCATCGGTATGGCCATTGGGTTACAGTTATTATTCCATTTGCCGTTGATATGGGGGGTATCGCTTACTATTACTGACACGGTATTGATGCTTTTCCTCATGAACCGGGGAATGCGCAAGCTGGAAATTTTTATCATGTCGATGATATTTATCATAGGGCTCTCTTACTTGATAGAAATGTTTATTGTAGGGCCTGATATTTGGGGTATCGCTAAAGGTTTTATACCAACCAATTTATTCAAAAAGGATTTGGCAAGCCACGAAATGCTGTATATAGCCATTGGCATTATAGGGGCAACCGTGATGCCCCACAACCTGTACCTGCATTCGTCATTGGTACAAACACGAAAAATAAACCGCTCGGACGAAGGCATCAAATCGGCTATAAAATTCAATTTGTTTGATACCACCATTGCCTTAAACCTGGCATTTTTGGTAAATGCAGCGATACTGATATTAGCTGCAAGCGCGTTTTTTAAAAATGGATATTTCAAAGTTGCCGAAATACAGGATGCCTACAAATTGCTGGAACATATTTTCGGCTCGCTCGCCCCTGTTTTGTTCGCAATAGCGTTGATCGCTTCGGGACAAAGTTCTACCATTACCGGG
This sequence comes from Mucilaginibacter sp., assembly GCA_028288085.1. Taxonomy (GTDB): domain Bacteria; phylum Bacteroidota; class Bacteroidia; order Sphingobacteriales; family Sphingobacteriaceae; genus Mucilaginibacter. The sequence goes on along the minus strand of JAQBOK010000328.1, from coordinate 31,308 downwards.
ACGCTTGCCGGGCAAATCATTATGGAAGGCCACATCAACCTGCGCATTGAACCCTGGCTACGTCGTTTATTAACACGTTTGCTGGCCATTATTCCTGCCATGTTCACTATTATATACTTCGGCGAAAACGGGTTGGGAAGCCTTATTATATTGAGCCAGGTTGTGCTTAGTTTACAACTGGGCTTCGCGGTTATCCCACTGATCCATTTTACATCTGATAGAAAACGGATGGGCAAGTTTGCTATCGGTGTAAAAGTAAAAATACTGGCATGGGCATGCGCCGCACTGATCCTGGGTTTAAACGCGAAATTAGTTTTTGATCAAATTGGCGATTGGGCAAAACAATATCCTTCAGCGGCGATTTGGATATATGGGCTGGTGGTACCGGTTACCGTGGCCATTGCCGCATTACTTATTTATGTATTTGTTGAACCCATGCTGTTTAAACATAAAGACCATCCTGCCCAGGTACCACACGGATTAGCTACCGCTATAAACGACCTTACACCTATTTTATATAAACATATAGGTGTAACTATCGATTTTTCAAATAACGATAGGGATTGTATCCGCCATGCCATTATGCAAGGTGGCAAGCGTGCTCATTATACTTTAATACACGTAGTGGAGACTGCAGGAGCGCGTTATTATGGCACTGAGGTAATGGACCACGAAACGCAAAGTGATGCAGATAATCTGGATAAATACGTTGTATCATTAAAGGAAATGGGCTATCATGCAAATGGCATAATAGGCTATGGGCGAGCGGCAAAATCAATAGCCCAGATTGTGAATGATGAACACATGGACTTTATTGTGATGGGCTCGCACGGCCATAAGGCAATTAAAGATCTTATCTTTGGCACTACGGTTAATTCGGTACGACATAAGGTAAATGTGCCGGTACTTGTTGTTAAACCTCAACCAACGGTAACTACTGACAGCTTAAAAACTCAATGATACAAGCCATGAGGAGCTTTATGTGGACTTTAAAAACAAATAAGCCTGATAAAAATTAATTGCATATTTGCATCTAAAGGAGAGTGATGAGCCAGGATCTATATATAAAGAACAAGAAAGCCTATTTTGAATACCAGATACTGGATAAGTATGTTGCAGGGTTAAAACTGTTGGGTACCGAAATAAAATCTATCCGGGAAGGTAAAGCAAACATTAACGACGCTTTTTGTACGTTTATTGATAACCAGTTATATGTGCGCAACTTGCACATAGCCGAATACTCTTTTGGCTCATTTTATAACCACGAAGCTAAACGGGACCGCATACTACTGCTTAACAAAAAAGAACTAAAAAAACTGCAAACGCGGGGCGAAGAAAAAGGATTGACCATTGTACCACTTGCCCTATTCATTAGCGAACGTGGTTTTGCAAAGCTGGAAATTGGCCTTGCACAAGGTAAAAAGACATTTGACAAACGCGAAACCATGAAAGAGCGGGATGTTAAGGTTGAGATGGACAGGGCAATGAAGAGGTAATTTCATTTCGTATTTTCTGAAATTTTTTAACCGGGATATCTACTTTCGTGCTCTGCTTTATGATAGGGATCTATAATTTATAGCAATAGTTTAAATCCGATATTCTACCAGGCCTTATCTCCTACCAACGGCACAAACCTAAAAGTATCTAATACATGTTTTTCATAATCGTTTTCCGCTGTTTTAAGGATAGTAACCATTTTTTGTGTTTCTGTATCGCCAACAGGCACTACCAAAATGCCACCAATATTCAATTGCTTTAATAATTCCTCGGGCACAGTGGGTGCACCAGCAGTAACAATTATTTTATCATATGGGGCGTGCTCCTTAATTCCCCTGGAGCCATCGCCTAAAAAGAATTTTGGTTTATAACCCATATAAGGTAAAACCTGGATGGTGCGCTGATATAGTTTTTCTTGACGTTCAATGGTGTACACATCAGCATTCAATTCAAGCAAAATACAGGCCTGGTATCCTGAGCCTGTGCCAATCTCCAATACCTTATCCCCTTGTTTTATATGTAGTAATTGCGTTTGATATGCTACGGTATAGGGCTGCGAAATAGTTTGCCCCTCGCCTATGGGAAAGGCAATATCCTTGTAAGCCTGTTTCCAAAAAGTTTCATCAAAAAAGAAATGACGGGGTACTTTACCAATGGCTTTTAACACTTGCTCGTCTTCAATACCCTTTTTCTTTAATACATCAACCAGTTGTTTGCGGGCGCCCTTTTCGCGGTAATTGTCAATAAATTTGTAAGCCATTAACACACGATTTTAGGATTTATTTGATTCATAAGATTTTATATTCGGAGCGGTTATTCCAAAGGGGGGCCTTTAGGATTAACTAATTTCTTATTGTACACTCTTTTAAAGTCCAGACTTAACCCTCCAAAGTTAATGAGTAAACCATCTGCAATGTTATAAACTTCTAAATAGTTTATAGCTTGATTTTTGTGGATATCTTCAATTTTTTCAAAGGCTTTTATTTCCAACATAATACAATTTTACACAAAGAAATCCACTCGTCTTGATCCTATGTGTTGATCTTCGTATATGATTAAACTATAAATCTTCCAAATATGATCTTGTAAAATCAATCAAATCCTTAAATCGTGTCAATAGGGGTCCACGTCTGGTTGAACTATACTTCCTTTGCTTAGTTTAGTGGTTTGAAATTGTGTAATAACATCCCTGATAACGGTTTTTACCCGGTTAATGGATATGCCATCTTTTTCAAACTTTAGCATAATAGATTTGATGTAATAATTGCGGATGCGGCCAACAAGGGGAAACTCGGGGCCTATTACCCTATCGCCAAAATTTTTCCGAAGTTCAGTTGCCAGGTATTCTGCCTGATTATATAATATATCGGAGTTTTTGTGTTTAATATCCAGGTTAATAATGCGGTAAAATGGCGGATATTTAAAGCTTTTTCGTTCAGCCATCTCGGTAAGATAAAGATCCTGGTAATCGTTTTCTATAACCTGCTTGATCACCCTATGGTTTGGATCATAGGTTTGTATAACCACCTTGCCCTGTTTGCCACGCCGGCCTGCCCTGCCGCTCACTTGCGCCAGCATTTGAAAACTGCGTTCATTGGCCCGATAATCAGGATATTTCAGCAAACTATCCGCATTAATGATACCTATAACCGTAATATCCGAGAAATCAAGCCCTTTGGCCACCATTTGTGTGCCTACCAAAATATCTATCTTTTTTTCTTCCAGGTCATTCAAAATATTTTGCAGTGAATTTTTAGATCGTGTAGTATCCAGATCCATGCGGGTTATTTTAGCCTGGGGTAGTAACAAGCTTAACTCATCTTCCACCTTTTCGGTACCAAAACCTTTGTACTCCAGATGTGTGGAACCACAAGCCGGGCATATTGAAGGAGAATCTTCTTTGTACCCGCAATAATGGCAGTGCAGTTTGCCGCTGCTTTTATGATAAGTTAAACTGACATCGCAATTAATGCACTTTGGGGTGTAGGCACAAACTTTACAGATTAAAAGCGGCGCATAACCCCTGCGGTTTTGAAATAAGATCACTTGTTCTTTATTCACAAGGGCATTTTTCATATCCTCCATCAATACACTTGTAAAGTGGGATTGCATGGTTTTTTTCTTTGTTTCGTCGGTAATGCTTACCACTTCTGTTTTTGGCAATTCCACACCGCCAAAACGTTCTTTTAATTCTACCAAACCATATTTATGCAATCGGGCATTGTAATAACTTTCAAAAGATGGCGTGGCAGAACCCAAAAGCACTTTCCCCTGGTACATATTGGCGAGGTAGATGGCTGCGTCCCTGGCATTATAGCGCGGTGCCGGATCAAATTGTTTGTAGGATGTTTCATGTTCCTCGTCAACAATGATCATTCCCAGTTCATTAAACGGCAAAAAAACAGAAGACCTTGCCCCTAAAATAACTTTATATTCGTGATTGAGTACTTTTTGCCAAACCTCCACCCTTTCGTTATCATTAAAACGCGAATGGTAAACACCAATACTGCTCCCGAAATATTGACGCAACCGCTCAATAATGTGGGTAGTGAGGGCAATTTCGGGCAATAGGTAAAGCACTTGTTTACCCGCGTTTATCATTTCCTCTATCAGGCGTATATAGATCTGCGTTTTACCCGATGAAGTAACCCCATGCAATAATATCACATCCTTTTGCTCAAACTGCTCTTTTATACCTTGTAAAGCGTCCTGCTGCTGGGCGCTTAACTGAAAATCGCTGCTAAATTCTTCTTCGTCAAAATATAAACGGCTTACATTTTTCTCTTCCGCAATAAATATTTCCTTTTCAATAAGCGATTTGATGCTTGAATCTCCGGCGCCGCTCTCTTCTATCAATTCATTTTTCGAGATATTTTTTTGATGACGGGCCATTTTAATGTAAGCCAGTAAGGCATCAGCTTGTTTGGGCGCCCTCTTCTCCAGTATGGGGAACAATTCCCTTAAATTATCCTGGTTATGATAAATAGGGTTTAGCGTAAGAAATGTTCTTTTTCGGGGCTTATACCGCTCGCTTACCTCTTCAGAAATGTGGATAATGTTTTTCTCAAACATCAATTTAAGGATGGGCATTACGGTTTTTTGCCCCAACAATTTCACAATATCCCCAACAGTAAGTTCTGGTTGTAATTCCAGCGCTTCAACTATTAAATATTCCTTATCATGTAATGAGGGCTTATCTATTTCAAAATCTTTATTGAGAACAATCTTTGTTTCACTTGCTAACTTTAATGCCGATGGCAGTGCCGCGTTCATTACCTCGCCCATGTTGCACATATAATACTCCGCCAGCCATTGCCAAAACTGTAACTGCTGTGTGGTAACTACCGGCCGGTTATCTAATATATCCATTAAATATTTGGCCTCGTATTTTTCGGGAGCCTGCTTATTTATGGCAGATATAATGGCAGTGTATAGTTTGCTTTTGCCAAACTGCACAACCACTCTTTTACCGATAGCAACCTCCTTGTTCATTTGAAAAGGAACGCGATAAGTATAGTTTTTCGCTATCGCCAAAGGCAAAATCACCTCAACAAAAAGCGTTTCCCTATCAGAATGATGTACTTCGGCAAATTCAAGCATGTGTTTGTTTTTCACAGTTATTTGTTCTGGGTGGCGCTCAAGAGTTCGCTTATCTAAGTTTGTTTCTGAAAGCGGCCAAAGCCATTGTTGCCCAGCCTGCGATAAATAGCAAACCACCAAGCGGTGTAACCGGTCCCATTGCAACAATCCATCTCCATCCCAATAATTCACGACAGGCAAGCAAATACAAAGAACCTGAAAACAGGATAATACCTAATGTGAACATATAATAAGCAGTGCTGACCAAGTTGTTTTTTAAATTGGTAAAAGTGGAAAGAAACAGTAATGCAAAAACATGATAAAATTGATATTGTACAGCAGTATGCCATATCTCAAGGCGTGGCGGCGCTAACAGTGGTTTTAAGCCGTGGGCAGCAAAAGCCCCGGCCATTACTGCCAGTAACCCCAAAACGCAGGCCGTAATAATTATTTGTCTGTTCATCAGGATATAAAGTGCTAAGTTACCAATTGAAAGTATTACTTTACGACTGCCCTGTAAAAATCTACCTTTGTAAGATTGGCAGCCATGAAACGACTAATATTTATCACTATTATATTGTTTGTAACTACAGTGCTGGTAACCGTTGTTTACTTTAAAAATTTAAACAGTATTACGGGGCATACAAGCCAGGTTATGCGCACCATACCAAATGACGCTTCTCTTATATTTGAATTTAATAATGAAAAAGGGTTCTATGATATCTTTACCGGCAATAAGTTATTTGCCTCTGTTGCCGGGGAAGAGAAGCTGGCTGAATTGACCGAACTGCGAAAACTCATACTTTTAAACCCACTATTTGAACCCTATTTTAGCGGGCAAAATATTTTCATTTCCCTGCATCCACAAAAAGGTAACGATATTGATTTTCTGCTCACGACCTCTGTTTCAAAGGGGTTTCAACCCGAACTGTTTGACGAGATATTGAAACAACCTAAAAGTGGCATTGTAATTAATACCATAGTTTTAGGTGGAAAACAAGGTTATACGATCTATTTGAATGATCTGAAAAGACGTTTTTATTTGATTGACAATGAAGACCATACCATTTCGGGAAGTTTTTCAAAAGACCTGATGGAAACCTGTGCTAAATATGATTATAAAAAGGAGAAACAAGCATTTGTATTGATGTCTGACCAGCAACGATCAAATTCTTTAGCCAATTTATATGTCAATTATGAGGCATTGACACCCATATTTGAGCAGTTGTTTATAAATAAAAACGTTGATATTTTTAAAGGCTTCAGGCAATTGCCTGCTTTTGCTGCTTTAAGTCTCAATTATAAAAGTGATGCTTTAATGTTTAACGGTGCAACGCAGATCCCCGGCGTTAATGCCGGTACTTATTTAAGCCTGTTTAGTTACCAGCAACCCGTTGTAAATCACTTAAAAGAAATTTTTCCGTCGACAACCGCTTACAGTACTGATTTTGCAGTTTCAGATCCGAAAAAATTTGAAGCAGATTTGTCTGACTGGCAAAACAAAAGCAGCTTTAAGAACGAAAGATCATCAATATTTAATAAAATAAAAACCGAAACAGGTATAAATATCCAGACTGAATTTGCCGGTTTGCTAAGCAATGAATTTGCCGTTATAACTACCCGTTACCAGGAAAAAATAGCCATTATACAAGTTAAAGATGGGTCAAAGCTGCGTACTTTAATGATCAACATCAGCAAAATGAACAATGATAATACAGGGGTGTTTAATTACGAAAAACTGCCTCAATTATTGCTTGGAGATGCATTTAGCATATTTAAAAGGCCCTACTTTAAGGTAATGGACAATTACCTGGTTTTAACTAATAGTGTATCTGAACTTGCAAGCTATGATGACAGTTATAATAATCGTAAATTTATAAGTAAAACAGAGGGTTATACCAGTTTTAATGACCTGTTAGCAGAAAGAAGCAACGTTTCATTTTTTATTCACTTTAAAAACGCCCAACCGTTGTTTAAGGAGAATATGAAACCGCCATTTTATAAGTCATTTGAAACTGCCACGCCCGGATGGAAAGATTTTTATGCAGCCTCATGGCAATTTACTTCATCCGACAAAAATTACTACACCAACTTTTGTGTGCGCTTAAGCGCCGACACCACCGCAGGAAAGTAATAATTTTATAAAAATATGTTGTTTATACACAACCATAAGCCTTAAATTTCGTTTAAAGCAGATAGCTGTTATTTTTTAATTTTTAGTATAAATATAGTTTTCGAAGTTTATCTTTAAGACTTTTATAATATCATATAGCCCCTGAACGATATAATGAAGAGAATTCTACTTGTTTTTTGCTTACTATTATTTGCAGTAAAGGGCTTTTCGCAACAATTTTCTCAGTATAATACAGGTACCCTGTATGATTCATTTGAAAACCCCTCGCAGAAGTCTTTTTGGACCGATACAAGCAAAATGTATGCTTTCAATTTTCTCGTACCAAATTTGAATGGAAGCTTTTTTCTGACGGGGGATGCACAATCAACGTTGGTAAGCCGCGCATTTGGTGGTAAGTATAATAATGCCGCGCTACAAATAGGGAGCGGTAAATACAGTACTGCAGGCATTAACGCTAATGCATATTCTATTATGTTCAAAATGTTCAACAGTTTGAATGGCGATGTAGAGACGGGCTTTTTTATTGAAACCAAAGCAGAAGGAAAAGGAAGTATTTCGGATGAATCAATAGCACTGTTGAATGGACCAACAGCTTTCGCTAATAACATCTATGATAATGTTCTTAACAATCATTATTATTACCAGGTATATAATTCGATCGGATTTTCATATCGCGAAAAATTAAGCAAACAGCTGGCTATAGGGTTTAAAATAAGCGCGTTGATGGGTATAGATTATACCAAGATGGATGTTTATGAATCTCACATCAATTTTGATAAAGCAAATGATGCAGCTTCGATCTCATTGAGGGGAAAATACCAGGTAAGCCAGGGTCCGGGGAAATTAGATACACGGAGCTTTTTACCAACCCTCCGAAGTCCGGGAGCGGCCTTAAGCATAGGCACATCTTACCTCACAGATGAGGGAATAACTTTCCAGGCAAATATAAAGGACCTGGGATTTATTCATTGGTATAGTAACTCATTTACTTCTAATTTTAATGCTACAAAAACAGCAGTTGGCCTTTCTGCAAGCAAACGGGAAGATAGCATTTATAATACGATACACAATATTGCTATATCGGGCCAAAAAGGCGGTTCATTTACTTCGGCTACCGATGGCAGGTTTGAGTTAAGCGCTACCAAATCCTATTGGTTAGATGATAATACAACTATTAAATACTTGCCAACGCTTATTGCATCCAAAGAGTTATTATACAGTGGGTTTACGGGCGCGTTCGTAAACCGCTTTCAATATAACAACTACAATGTAAGCTTAACGGCATCGTATGATAATTTGAACCTGTTTAATTTTGGCACACAATTCATGATCAAATCTTACAACGGGGAGTTTTTTATTGGCACCGAACGTCTTTTGCAAACAGCCACACTTGCAGGTGCACACAGCAATCCCACTGCGTATTCCAACGGGTCGTTTACCGGGGCTGATTTTTTCTTAGGATTTTCTTTAAAATTTGGACCTGTAATTGAGCATCCTATGAATGCCAGTACTATTCCTAATGGTGAAAAAGGTTTTTTTGGCAGATTATACAATCGCCTGTTTAAAACCAATTGGTAATTTAAAGCGCCTTTTTTCCGGCTATAAAATCTTTTAAATAATATGGCTCAAAATAGGCTGTATCTTCAAAGTCCTTTGCAGCATACTTTTCCAGCGCCCTTTTAGTAAGATGGCGTGCCGAGTTAAAAAAGGCGGTAACGATTTGCACATTAGGGTTTACTCCCAATACTTCACTGCATTTTAATGCACCATCTCCAAAAAATATTATCTTATTAGTTTGCAGCAGATCGCTAAAGCTATTTTCATCAATGATCTCAGCAGATGTTGGCCTCACCCTGTTACCTTTAATATCAAATACAGCTGTAAACACCTCCATGCGCCTGGCATCTATCATGGGACATAATAAGATATTGCTGTTGCCGGCAAAATCATTCCGGGCTATAATACCATCTGTCATAGCTAAAAGAGTTTCTACAGCAATAAGCGGCTTATCCAGGGCAAAACACAAACCCTTCGCCGTTGATACACCGATACGCAAACCAGTATAGGAGCCCGGCCCGCAGCTTACAGCAACCGCATCCAGTTCATTATATTGTTTGCCAACTGCCCCAAAAAGTTCATCTATAAATAAAGTGATGGCTTCGGCGTGTATATTGCGTTGCTCTATTTCCTTATAAGCCAATATATTGCCATCATCTGCCAGGGCTACAGAACATACGGTGGTTGCGGTTTCAATTTGTAATATCAGGCTCATATCAATTCAGGGTACAGGGTCATGCCCGTGGCCTCCCCAAGGGTTACAACTGGCAATACGTTTTAAAGTTAACCATCCGCCTTTAAAGGCACCGTGTTTTTTTATTGCTTCAACCCCGTATTGTGAGCAGGTGGGTGTATAACGGCAGGAAGCACCGGTAAGCGGAGAAATAAAGTATTGGTATATTTTGATAAGGACAATAAAAATGCCTCCAATTATCGTTTTAAATATGTTTACAATCACCATCATTTGGCAATTTGTTCAGAAAGCAGGGTTAAAACCTTCAACATTTTTTTCCCGATAAGAGCATAATCGGCAATCTCCTTGCCTATGTATCCTATTGAAAATATGATCTTTTTATCTTTTTCGATACACAACGCATATAAATATTGCTGCTTATGTAAACGATAAGCTTCGCGAATGCGCCGCTTTATCAGGTTGCGGTCTACAGCACGCTTGTATCGCTTTTTAGAAACCGAAAACAGCACCTGCGCAGGGAATACCTGGTGCTGATCAACAACCTGCCACGAAACTTTAAAAGGATAACATAAAAAAGAAGAACCGTTATGAAAAAGCCCATCAATCAGCTTTTTATTACATAAACGTTCTTCTTTTGTAAATGTGTATATTTTGCTCATGCCTGAACCGCAAATTTAAAAAATATCCGGCCCGAGCCCCTACCTGTAAGGAGAATTAAGCAAATTACGCTTTGTGAAGGCGTTCGTCAGAAACAGATAATCTTTTTCTGCCTTTTGCTCTTCTTGCTGACAATATTCTTCTGCCGTTAGCAGTTGACATGCGCTCACGGAAACCGTGTTTATTTCTTCTTTTCCTTTGGGAAGGCTGAAACGTTCTTTTCATTGCTATTTTATTCTATTCGTCGTTTTTAAAAACAAGAGTGCAAATGTAGTGTAATTTTTAAACTTTTCAAATACAATTACACTTATTTGCCCAACAGATTTACATATTGTAATTTAACAGTTTATATATATGGCATAAGGCTTACAACAGGTACATTTAAATTACAGATATGAAATTTCTAACCGTCCTCCTGCTTTTATTTACACCTATTTTCGCGTTTTGCCAGGGTAATTCGACATCGCATTATAAGATATATGATACTAAAGCCCACAAATTGGTATCAGTTAATGATATGATTAACGATATGGATAAGGCTGATGTGCTGTTTTTTGGGGAAGAACACAATGATTCCACCTGCCACTTACTTGAATATGAATTATTTAAACAACTGTCTCAGAAATACCCCGGCAGGGTAGCTTTGACCATGGAAATGTTTGAAACCGATTGCCAAACCGTGTTGAATGAATACCTGGAGGGACTGATACGGGAAAAGAATTTTATTAGCGAAGGCCGGGCATGGAAAAATTACAAGGATTATCGCCCTTTAATTGAGTTGGCTAAAACAGGCCACATACCTGTTGTAGCTGCCAATGCGCCTGCGCGATATGTAAATATGGTTAACAGAATGGGCTTAACCGGGTTACAAAATCTGGACGCCGTCGGCAAATCCTGGCTTCCTCCCCTACCGGTTGATACTGCCACCGGGGCATATTATGAAAAATTTATACAGGTAATGGGTGGCCACAATGCCATGACTGGAATGCAAATGTACCAGGCACAAAACCTTTGGGACGCCACAATGGGATGGTCAATAGCCCGATTTTACAAAAAACACAAGAATTATAAGATACTACAGGTGAACGGGGGGTTTCATAGTGAAGAAAAATTAGGCACGGCAGCACAACTAAAAAAATATGCAGCCAAAGCAAAAATATTAAATATCGCCTGTTTTTCTGATGATAATTTTGATAACCCGGACTGGAGTAAATTCAGTACCAATAATGATTATATTATTTTAACCGATCCAAAGTTGCCGAAGACATTCTGAGAATACACCTAAATCAACTTACCAAACACTCTTAACTTTTATTGTTGACAATGATTTTTACATTAACTTTATTTTTGCCCTTTAGCTAATAAATCCCTTATCTCTGTCAATAATACCTCTTCTTTTGATGGTTCCGGATCTACAGCGGGTGCCACTTCTTCGGGCTTTTTCAGTGAGTTTATAGCTTTCACTACCATGAAAATACAAAATGCTATGATCAGGAATTCTATTACCGTATTGATAAAATTCCCATAATTGACAGAAACATCTGCAGTTTTCTTGGCCGGATCGCCTTGTTTTAAGAGAACTTTTAAATTCTTAAAGTCTATTCCACCTGTAAGGTATCCAATGGGAGGCATTATAACATCATTTACCAATGAAGTTACAATTTTACCAAAAGCGGCACCGATGATAACACCCACTGCAAGGTCAACAACATTGCCACGCATGGCAAACTCTTTAAATTCTTTTATAATAGCCATAAAATGGGATTTGGTTAATTAAAGATATTTAAAATATTCTTTCACCAAAGTATTTATTTAAATTTTTCGCTGAACCCTTAATAAATTTTTACGTTTAATGGTTGATAACAAATAGCATAAAGTTAATTTTTTAAGTTTATGTTAATTGATGTATTTTTGGCCTTATCTAGTTATGCTTAAACAGAATCTTCAACAAAAACTTTTACAAAAGTTATCCCCGCAGCAAATACAATTTATCAAATTGTTGCAGGTGCCTACTGTATCCCTTGATACCCGTATAAAAGAAGAATTGGAAGAAAATCCGGCTCTTGAAGACTTGAGTTTGACTAATCTGAACGAACCCGAAGAACAATATCCTGATCGTGATCCTGAGGAGGATACGTACAATAGCGATGAGGATTCTGGCCCTGCCGACGAGTTTAATATAGAGGATTACCTGCAGGAAGATAATATAAATGACTATGGGTCCCGGTATGATCAAAACGGGGACGATGAGGATGAAAGGAAAGAAATACCTATTGCCGTACAAAGTTCATTTTTTGAAAACCTACAGGCCCAGCTTGACCTGCTCCCAGTATCGGATAAAGACTTTAGGATAGGCCAGCAAATTATAGGCAGTCTTGATGATGATGGATATCTTCGGCGGTCAATCACGTCGCTTACAGACGACCTGGCATTCTCGCAAAATATAATGGCAGAGGATGATGAGGTAGAAGAAATGCTAAAGGTTATCCAATCCTTTGATCCTCCGGGCGTGGGTGCCCGCAGTTTGCAGGAGTGTTTGCTGATACAATTAAGAAGAAAAGACCCTGCCGATCTGATCGTAAAAAAAGCTATACTGGTGGTGGAGCATTACCTGGATGAGTTTACCCGTAAACATTATGATAAGCTTGAAAAGTCGCTTAACATGTCATCGCCGGAATTAAGGGCCGTTATTAACGAGATTTTAAAGCTGAACCCCAAACCCGGAGACTCCAACGAGGTAAATACCAAGCAGATGCAGGTAATACCGGATTTCCATATCTCTAATAATGATGGTGTCCTGATATTGACCTTAAATTCAAAAAATGCACCTGAGCTTCGCGTAAGCCGCTCCTACCAGGAAATGTTTGAACATTACGACAAGGCATCGCAAAGAGATAAAAAACTAAAAGAGGCGGTGCAATTTGTAAAGCAAAAGCTGGATTCGGCAAAATGGTTTATTGATGCCATTAAGCAGCGGCAGCAAACTTTATTGAAAACCATGAACTCCATCATGCAATATCAATACGAGTTTTTTCTGACTGGCGATGATAAAAACCTGAAGCCAATGATATTGAAAGATATTGCCGACCGGATAGGCATGGATATTTCGACCGTATCAAGGGTTGCCAATTCTAAATATGTACAAACGGAACATGGCACCTATCTGTTAAAATCATTTTTCTCAGAAGCCATACAAACCGAGAGTGGCGAAGAAGTATCCAACAAAGAAGTTAAGAAAATACTGGAAGAGCATATTGGCGCCGAAGACAAACGCCATCCCCTTGCTGATGAAAAACTAACCGATATACTCAAAGACAGCGGTTACAATATAGCCCGCCGTACCGTGGCCAAATACCGTGAACAAATGAATATCCCTGTAGCAAGGTTGAGGAAAGAATTATAAAATATTTTGGTGCGGGTGTTGCACACGCAACAGCACTCCACTTGCACCGAAATACAGAATACGCTTTATTTTATTTGGATTTTAAGGACGTAACAATGTTTTTATATTAGATGCCATCGGAAATTTATATCTAATATGAGATTTATTATCGCCTCAATGAAGACTTAAAACAGGATTACAAGGCAACCAAACTATTCTAAAACGACCTCCGCGGAGACACTACCCTATCCTTATTATTGAGCATAAGACCTATTACAATTTCGTGGGTACCGGTGCTTACCGTACGTAATGCCGATGTGGTATAATCATAAGAATAGCTGATATTGATAAGTGAGCTGATATTAAAGCCAACAAGCCCAGCAAACGAGTCCTGGTTGCGGTAACTTGCCCCTATCCAGAACCTGTCGCGAAAAGCCAGTTTCATATTAACATCATAGGCTAACGGCAAGGGTTGAATAAATTTAATTAAAGCGCTGGGCAGCAAAGTTACATCATCAGATAAAAACACTTTAAAACCACCGGTTATAAAATATTGTGGCACCGTTTTGGTTTGATTGATGCTATTAGTGGTACTGAAATAAAGATTTTGCGGCAATATTTGCTGTGCCGAAACGCCAAAATAATAACTTGACGAATAACCCCATATACCCACACTCAAATCTGGTTTCCATTGACTGTTATTGCCATTAGCTATTGCAGGATCAAGCGGGTTTTCCAGGGTGATCATGGACGTATTCAGGCTGATATGATTAAACCCGGCGGCAACCCCTACCGAAAGATTAAAGGTGCTTGACAACCCCAAATGATAGGCATACGTTGCATCAATATTGCTGGTATTTATAGGGCCCGCCTGGTCAGATACGATCATAAAACCTATGCCGTGATGCGGCTCGGCAGCCTCATAATTTTGTGTATATAAACGGCTGTAAGGATTATCTTCGTTACCCGGTGACATGGATGTAGCGTCCCCTTTCACAAAGTCAGACCCAAATGGTGCGGTAACAGTAAGATAGCTGGTTACAGGCGCCCCCTCAAGCCCTGTCCATTGGCTTCGGTACCCCGCTTTCACATCAACATAATTCTCCATCCCGCTTACTGCCGGGTTCAGCAATAAATTATTGAATACATATTGCGTGTACTGAGGTTTTTGCTGCGCATTAACAGATTGAAACGCTATTATAAAAATAAAAAGTGCATGTAATAGTTTCTTCATTCTATCTTATAATCGTTACACTTCCCGACATTGTTTTACGTCCATTTTTAGGATTTATGATATAATAATATGTACCTGTGGGCAGGTCCGCACCTCTATACCTTCCATCCCAGGGCACAGCATATCCAATTGACGAATATACCCTTTCTCCGTATCTATTGTATATTTCTACCGTATTATTTGGGTAACTATCCAAATACTTAATATTCCAGGTGTCATTTATTCCATCACTATTGGGCGTAAACGCATTTGGTATTACTGGAAATTTCAACACCCTCACAAAAACTTCAGCCGCTGCCGTACATCCTTCTGCCGAAGTTACGATCAATTTGTAATTTGTATCACCGGTAGGGCTCACTAGCGGATTTAGTACATTGGCATTATCCAAACCCGTTGATGGCAGCCATTGGTACGTTAACCCATTGCCGCTGGCAGTGGCATTTATTTTAGCCTGCCCCCCTTCAAGAACGCTTAGGTCGTCGGCCGCTGATACTACCGGAGAAGCATTAACGGCAATTTGCTGACTGGTAGTATAATCGCAGCCATTTTGTGCTTTAAAAATATAATTGATGGTAGCCACACCCGGCCCGGCAACAGCCGGGCTAAATAGTCCTGTTGACGAAATACCTGTACCTGAAAATATCCCTGTTCCCTGGAAACCATTTTTATTTTCGGTGATCTGTACAGGGTTCGCATCCTGGCATATACTGTTTACCTGCAATAAGGTAACAGTGGGACTACCGTTTATGGTAATCGTTTTAGGTACCGATTCATTATAACACAGCTGGCCCGAATAAACACGCAATACAACTGCATAATTCTGAGTGGAGGGGCTGGAAGAGGTATAATTATGACGAAACTTATGGTCGGCCGGAATCTGGTCTTTTAAAAACACCTCGCTATTATTAGGATTATTATTAAAGTCAAAAAACCAAACAACCTTAGTGATATTGCCAAAATCAACTGTAGACTGGTCGTCAAATACCACATCGTTGCTACTGCATAAATTATTTGCATTCTCAACAGTAAATTTAGCTTTCAGCACATCTCCATTCACTGTAAACGACTGGATTTTTGAATAAGTACATCCGCCATTTGATTGCACAGTTAAAGTAACTTGGTACGTGCCAGCTTTACTATAAGTATGTTTGGCATCCTTTTCAGTTGAAGTATTTAGCAATGCAGGAGTAGCATTAGGGTCACCAAAGTTCCATTTATAAGTAAATCCTGATTCGGTATTATTGGTTATGGTACTTTTATCTGTAAACTGTGCGGCATCACCAAGGCAAACATCGGGCAAAGTAAAATCAACTACCGGCAATGGCGAAATGGTTATTTGCTGCATATAGGTATCGCTTATACAACCTGTAGCTAAAACAACCTTTAGTTTAACAGTTATAAGACCCACATTGGTATACATATGATTAAATGGCTTATTGTCGGTCCTGGTTTCAGGGAGCGAGCCATCACCGTAATCCCATATCCACTGCGTAATTGTTCCTTCCGCTACAGATTGATCCGTAAGCAATATGTTCTGGCTTGGGCAATCAGGAGTTGAATAGGCAAATGAAACGGCAGGCTTGTTAATAATATGCACATTTTGCTGATAAACTGCCGAGCAGCCATTTTCATTAGTAATGGTGAGGTGAACCAAAAAATCACCTCCCTTTAAATAAGCATGAGCAGGGTTTTGAACAATTGATGTTCGACTATCGCCAAAGTCCCATAACCATGTTTTTATACTATTAGTGCCTGCATCAGATGCATCCTTAAAAAATGTGGTATCACCCAGGCAGTTATCCGATGACGTGAAGTTTGCTTTTGGAGAGTCCGAAATATTAAAATCCAATTCAACATCCTGGTTTGATCCGCAATCGTCCCCTATCGGATTAAATACAGTGGCAACCAAAGTATAATCACCGGCATTATATTTTACCAGCTTAGGATATTCATACACGTAAAGGGTTTGCGTGCCTTTTTGAATAGTTGATTTTACAACGGGATTAATATCTGTAAAGGGCGCGGTGCCATCTTTAAAATCCCAGGTAATACTGGTGGTTTTAAATGGCAAAATAACCTGTGGCTTGTAATTAACCGCTACACAACCGTTAACCTGTGTAGAATTATTAATTGGGTTATCTAAAACGATATATTCATTCAGGTCCTGCAGATCGGCCCCTGCAGCATACCCGTATGATTCCTTATCCCCAAAACCATAGGCAATAGCATTAAACCCATCAGAAGCTTTTATGTTATGTGTACCGGTATTTACAGAAAGTTGTCCGTATGAATATAATGGATTGCCGGGTACAGGTACAAATTTGGTATAAGATACGCCATCAAGTGTAAAAGTGGGAACTGAAGTGGTTTTGATCACAACATTTATATAATTATTAAGTATGCGGAAGTTCCCCGTAGAATAAAGCGTAACGTGATCAATAGTTTGTTCTAAAGGATTTAAATAGATCATTTCCGGGTCTCCAAGATCTCCATTGGTGGTATCCCTTAAACAATTTAACAGGTTAAATTGTGATACCGCATATTGTACCACTTGTATAGGTTTATCAGAAGTGATAACGTTTGGTGTTGTGGATTTAAATTCATAAAAAGTTGTTCCGGGCTGCGATGGTGCAAATGGCAATCCGTTGAGTGTCACATTGGTATTAGTAGCACGTAATATGATCCTGAAAATATCATAGGCCCGGTTTTTAAGTGGTACAGTAATGTAGTTTTTTCCCCATGATGCAGTAGGATATACCTGTTGAAACAGGTTATCAGAAGTAACATTGGTATCGCCGCACCCAATTGATATTTTAGAACTGCCCGAAAAAACAGCGATTTTGGTGCAGGTACCAGCTGTTGAACTGATGGAGCGTACGCGGGTGCCCGTAAGATCATTTGCAGACAATACCTGGTAAACTTCCCCTTTTTTTAATTGCACTGTAATTGGCACCGCGGCAGGTTCTCCATTTAATAAATAGGTTGATGGGGTTATTTCTACCGTGGTATTATCTTCGGTAGCTACAACCATCAAAACTGAATAGGATGGTTTTCTTTCATTTTGCTGTATCAGTGAATTGGAGGCTTGTGTGTAATTAATAGAATAATAATCTTTACCCATTGCATTTACTGGCAGCAAAAGTGTGGCCCCGGATACAGACTGCGCAAAAATATGCGCGTATATGGCAACCGGTTTTACAGATGTAATGTGGATACCTTTTAAAAATTTACCCTCTGCGTTACCCAGAAATGCGCTTCCCGGTATTGGCACCACAGCAACCTGGTTAGCCACTACACTAAATGTTGTTGAAAAGGTATTATTAGCAACCGTAACGTTGCCTGTAGTATTTACATTGGATGTGATGTAAAGGTACATTTGGCTCCCACCATTACCCGTTCCATCAATATGATCCATGTAGGCAGTCCAAAACTCAGTGCCGAAATTGGTTGAACTACCCTGTGAATACGCTCGGAAGGCACACAGAAACAGAATAACTATTGCAATAACAATATGTTTAAATGCCTTCACACTTCCTGCAGGTAAGTTAATTGGAATAGTATCTTGTGATAGGGCGCAGGATACCATCCTTAAAAGTACGCAAAGCTTTGAATTAAAGTTGCCTAAAGCGGGAAAAAATTAAATGCGCGAACGGTTAAGCATATCAAGTTCCATATTGGCCATCTGTAATTTATGGGCCAACTCTTTGTTTTCCTTACGGAGGTGATATATTTCGAGTGCGTTTTGAATATATAGCTTCAGCTCATCATTTTGCCAGGGTTTAACCAGGTATTTATAAACTTGTCCGCGGTTTATTGCGTCCATAACAGCGTTCATATCTGAGAAACCCGTCAACAATATGCGTATAGTATCAGGATATATTGTCAGTATCGACTCCAGGAATTCAATACCTGTCATAACGGGCATACGCTGATCGGTAATGATCACGCCAATTTCATGGGCATCTAAAATTTTTCGTCCTTCCCGTGCAGATTGTGCGGTATAGATCTCAAAATCACGCCTGAAAGAGGCTTTAAAACTATTCAGATTATTAATTTCATCATCAACGTAAAGCACTCCAAACGACATATTTTAAATTTTTATTTAAGAGTTACAATGATTACTACCTTTAACCGAAAAAATTCTTGAAAGTTTAATTTTCCAAGCAATTTTATTGCAAGGTCACATTGCATTCGCAAAAGCAAGTTGTAAAAATGAAGAAAATATTGTTTATCATCTATCTATTAACACAAAATAGTTTACTTTTTGCCCAGTCTGCTGATACTTTAACTATTCACGAAAACGAAACCAGGCTTTTAACGCATCAATATTTTCTTGAACTGGAGGACCCCACCGAAACTTACAAGATAAAGGATGTTGTAAACAATAAAGGATTTCATCACATTAATTCTTCACTTCCGGTCTTAAAATATTCCAAATCTATTACCTGGTTAAAATTCATTCTGAAAAATGAGACCAGCCGTGCATTTGTACCCATAACCATAGGTGCAAGTGTAATTGATAACTTTGATCTGTACTTTATTGACCCCGCAAGTCACCACATCATCAATTTGCCATCTGATATTCCTTCCCGTAATACAAAGCTTATTAAGCAAAACAGCACACTTATAAACTGTATTATTTTTCCAGACTCAGTACGCACCATCTATTTAAGAATTAAAAGTAATGCATCCACCGTAATACCTATTGAAATAAATAGTGCAAACAGCTTTTTTAAAAATGCTGATTTCGAAAATCTTATTGTGGGTGGTTTTATCGGCATTATCCTGGTAATGGCCCTCTATAATTTTATGCTGTTCATTATCGTAAATGATTACAGCTACCTGTACTATGTAGTTTACATTATTTTTTTAGGCTTTACACAGGTATTGTTACGCGGCTATGGCAGCAGCTTTTTTATAGGCAACAAAGCCGTTTTAAATAATTATTGCATTCCGCTATCCAGGGTGTTTTTCGGGTACGCTATATTATTATTTACATCGGAGTTTTTACAGCTCAAACAAAACATAAAACCCTATTTTAAATATTACTATTCGCTTTATGCTATTTACACGGTGGCACTTATAGCAATTATTACAGGTAACGTGGTAATGGCATATAATTTAATTACAGTAGCCGTTGCGGTAGCATCTGTAACCTTATTATTTATAGGGTGCTTGTTGTACTTTAGAGGATTTAAACCTGCCAAATATTTCATGCTGGGCTGGGGCTTGTTTCTGATATCCATTCTTATTTCTGTCGCGAGAAACAAGGGTTTTATAGTTCATAATGATTTCACATCCAACATTATACTTTACAGTTCGGCTTTGGAGCTTATATTATTTTCTATCGCCCTTGCGGATAAGATCAATTTTTACCGGCGTCAAAAAAATGAATCACAACTCCTGTCGCTTACCATAGCCAAAGAGAATGAGCGACTTATTACAGAGCAGAATATATTGCTGGAGACCAAAGTGAACATGCGTACCCAGGAACTCATACAAACCAACCAAAATCTTTCAACTACTATTGAAAACCTGAAATCGGCACAAATAAAACTGATAGAAACGGAGAAAATGGCTTCACTGGGGCAACTTACCGCGGGGGTTGCGCATGAAATTAACAACCCTATAAACTTTGTAAGTGCAAACATAAAGCCACTGCGCCTGGATTTTCTTGAAATATTCGCCTTAATTGATAAATATAAAGAAGCAGGTGATAAACCCGATAAACAGGAATTATTAACACTTGCCCAGGACTATTACAAAAGCATAGATGTTGATTTCATAAAAGAAGAAATTTTAAGCCTTCTGGACGGTATTGAAGAAGGCGCTAACCGCACAACCGAAATTGTTCAAAGCCTGCGCACTTTCAGCCGTACTGATGAACTGATATTAAAGCCTATCGATATAAACAAAGCCGTACTGACCACTTTAATATTACTCAGAAGCTCCATACCTTATAATATTGAAATTAAGCCCGTTTTAAATAAGCTGGGGCTGTTAAATTGCTATCCCGGAAAAATAAACCAGGTTTTGATGAACCTTCTCAATAACAGTATCCAGTCTATCAAAGCTAAAGAGCAACTTAATAATGAAAGTATCCTGATCACTACAACAGACCATCCCGAAAATATAACCATCGGGATCACGGATACAGGCATTGGCATGAGTACAGAAATAAAACAGCGAATTTTTGAACCTTTTTATACCACAAAAGATGTGGGCGAAGGCACGGGTTTGGGTTTATCCATCGTATTCGGCATCATCGAAGATCATCATGGTACTATCGATGTGCAATCTGCACCGGGCAAGGGTACAACTTTCACTATTTCACTACCTAAAAACTTAGAGTAACATCAGGCTTTAAAAGAATTTATCCGGATTTGGAACCAGGTTCAGGAACGATTCAAAATTTTCTTTGTAATGCGACTGGTCAAGCTGATAATAAAATGCTCCTTTTTTGGATGATAGCTTGTCTTTCTCGGGCAATTTCACCAATAGGCCGGTTGACAACAATTTGCGGCTGAAGTTACGGTCGTCAAATTCTGTTTGATAAACCCCTTCATAAAGCGACTGTAATTGCGGCACAGTAAATTTTTCTGGCAATAACTGGAATAAAATGGGATGCAAAGCTGCCTTATAACGTAATTCTCTTTTAGCAAGCTTTACCATTTCACTATGATCAAATATCAGGTCGGGCAATTCATTCAACAAAAACCACTCGGCATGGTATTCATCATTGATCTGTTTTTCGTATTGATGTATATCGATCAGGGCATAGTAGGCTATTGAAAGTGTTCTTTCAACCGGATCACGATCTGGCTTGCCAAATACATGAAACTGGTCCATATAAACATTCTTTAACCCGGTACGTTGTTCCAACACACGTATGGCCGCGTCGTCAGGTGATTCTGATGGCTGTATAAAGCCGCCCATCAGGCTCCACTTATTTTTTTCGGGCTCAATAGCTCTTTGAACCAGTAGTAATTTTAAATTCCAGCCATCAAATCCAAATATGATACAATCAGTAGCTACTAAAATTCTTTTTTGGCCGGTATATCTCTGCATAAACTCAATCGGTGTATTTACAAGTGTAAAAATAAATCGGGACTATTAAAAATTAATAATCCAATACCTTTTTTATAAATCCGAACCGAAATTAAAACAATTTTAAGAAAGGTTTGATAAATAAAGCAGTAATATTATAGCTTTATAATTTAAACCGATTATATGCCACTTAAAACATTTACCGCCGGGCAAATAGCCGATTATAACCGTGATGGCTACCTTTTGGTGAAAGGGTTTTGCTCAGAAGCGGAGATAAAAAAATTGTATTCAACCGCGCTTGAAGATGATGCCATGCGCAAAAATGCTTTAGACCTAAATGATCAGAGCGGAAAAAAGACCAAACTATCCCTATGGTTCACACCGGGTAATGATGTGTTTGGCTACCTTACCCGCAGCCAAAAGATGATATCTTCAGTAGCGCAGTTTCTGGATAGTGATGCACCTGTTTGTCATTTCCACTCCAAACTGATGCAAAAAGAGCCTAAAGTGGGTGGCGCCTGGGAGTGGCACCAGGATTATGGCTACTGGTATAAAAACCAGTTCATGTTCCCGGATCAGCTTGCAAGTGTAATGGTAGCCCTAACTGCCGCTAATAAAGAGAATGGGTGCCTGCAGGTGATCAAAGGCTCACATAAACTGGGCAGGGTAAACCATGGTTTTTCTGGTGAACAGGTGGGCGCTGATATGACGATGGTTAATAACGCGCTGCAAACAATGGAACTGGTTTATTGCGATCTGCAACCCGGCGACGCTTTATTTTTCCATAGCAATTTGCTGCACCGGTCTGAAGCTAATTTGTCTGACTATCCAAGATGGTCTATCATTTCCTGCTATTCGTCACAGTCAAACCTTGCTTACAATGAAACCTCAACCTCATGGAAAAACCCTGTTAACATTGTGCCCGATGAGGCTATTTTAGAATGGGAAGCAAGTTCACTATCAGACAATGATTTCCTGAAAAAAGAAAATGACCCAGCTTTAAAGGATACCGGCTGGGAAAAGTAGAGACGCAAAATTTTGCGTTTCTACGAACATAAATAAACGTTTAACATTACAACAACACAAAATATGAAAATAGCTATGCTTGGTTCGGGATTTATAGCCCGATTTTACGCCGACTCACTGGTTGGCCAAAGGAGAAAAGATACTTTACACAGCGTTTATTCGCGTACAGCAGAAAAGGCAGAAAAATTTGCAAATGACTACGGGCTGCCCTATCACACCACCAGCATGGCCGAGGCCATTGAACATCCCGAAGTTGATGTAGTAGTGATCGCGTTATCAAACGATCTGCATTTGGAAGCTATTGAGGCATGCGCTAAGGCCGGCAAGCATGTGCTTTGTACCAAACCATTGGGCCGCACCGGCGAAGAAGCCAAAAAGATGATGGATATGGTTGAAAAGGCCGGTATTATGGGGGGGTATCTGGAAGACCTTTGCTATACTCCTAAATTTCTTAAATCATTGGATAGCATTAAATCCGGTGCGCTTGGCCGCATACTTTGGGCAAAATCAAGAGAAACCCACCCTGGCCCGCATAGCGATTGGTTCTGGAACAAAGAAAAATCAGGTGGTGGCGCCATTGTCGACCTGGGTTGTCATTGTATAGAGATATCGCGAAATTTTATTGGCAAGGACATTAAGCCTGTTTCGGTGATGTGCTGGGCAGCCACACAGGTTCATCCTATTGATGCGGAAGATAATGCCGTAGGCATGGTTAAATACGCCAATGGTGCCATTGGACAGTTCGAGGTAAGCTGGTGTTTCCGCGGCGGTATGGACCTGCGTGATGAAGTAATGGGCACCGAGGGAACCATCTGGCTGAATAATTTTATGCGTACCGGTTTTGATATGTTCACTACGGGCAAAGGCGGTGCTTATGTGGCCGAAAAAGCAGAATCAAATTCCGGATGGTTATTTCCTGTCGGGGATGAAGTAAACGAATTGGGTTATAACCACATGTTTACTGATATGTTTGAATCTATTGAACAAAAACGCGAACCACTGGAAACCTTTTATGATGGCTATGTAGTAAACTCCATAATAGATGCAGCCTACAAGTCGGCTAAAACAGGCCAGTGGGAACCGGTGCAATTAGATGACTGGCGCGGCAGAACTGATGTAACCGAGCAGCATGCCTTCGCATCATACGATGAAGATTATCATTTAATAAAAGAAGAAATACTACCAAACGGCGAGAAAAAGCTAATCCTGAAGCATAAGAAAACAGGTGAGGTGGTGCGCAGGGATTTATGATTGGATGAACCGTTGATTTTTGATTAAATATTTTTGATGATAGCAGACTTACGAAGTTTAACTCGGAGTGCTTTGTTTTTAAATGGCCTCGTTGAGGGCTTCGCCGTTTAAAAACTTCGTAAGTCTTTTAGAACTGAAAATCAATAACTAACTCACCCTCTTCCCATGCAATAACCGTTCTATCGCATCATCCAAAGACCCTGCACGGATCACCTCTCCTGAATTGACGAAGTAGATTTCATCGGCATTCTCTATAGTATTTAAACGATGTGCAATGATAACACGGGTGGTGGTTTCTGGTAACCGTTTTAAAATATCGCTTAGCAATTGCTCTGTGATGGTATCAATATTGGCTGTTGCTTCGTCCAATATCAATATTTCGGGATTGCGCAATACCGCCCGCATAAAGGCGATCAGTTGTTTTTGACCAAGACTGATACTATCGCCCGATGATAATACTTGAGTTTCCAGTCCATTCTCAAAAATCGCCAGCAAACTTTCCAGGTTCGCGTTCTTCAGTGCCTCTTCCAATTCTTCACTGCTGAAATCTTTATAAATTTCGTTACCATAAAGGATATTTTCCTTTACTGTGCCTGTAAACAAAAATGGTTCCTGCAATATAAATCCTATCTTTTGGGTACGTTCTTCCGGCTCGTACGAGCGTATATCCTTCCCATCTAAAAATACGGTTCCGCTTGTTGGATCATATAAACGTGCTATAATGGACGCCGTTGTTGTTTTTCCGCCACCTGTAGGGCCCACCAAAGCATAAGTTTTACCGCGTTCCAGTTTAAAGTTAATATGGTGCAATATCTCATTGCCTCCGGGATACGCAAAGTGCACATCCCTGAATTCAAGCAACGCGCCTGATGGCTCTGCAACCGTTTCTTTTACTGTTGCCAGGTTGGTATCTAATGACAGTATTTGCGATATCCTATCCCATCCTGCCATAGCAGTTTGAAAACTTGCCCATAGGGTAGCTAACTGTCTCAAGGGGTTATAAAAGCTATTGGCATACGAAAAATAACTTACCAGCAACCCAATACTGAACTCACCTTTTGAAATCAAATAAATACCATAAGCTAAAACAATTAATTGAGCCGCGCCCGCAAGCAAGCTATACACCGGCAAAAAAATATTATTTGCAATACCTGCTTTTATCGAGGTAGCATAATTTGCTTTATTAGCATCATCAAACCGTTTGCGGAAATAATCGCGCCGGTTAAAGGCTATGATCACTTTAAAATTGTTCAGGCTCTCCTGTATCTCTGCACTCATCCCCCCTACACTCTTTAAATTGACCGCGTTCTTTCTTTTTACCCATGGCGATAATATTTTAGTAAATATCCAGGCTAATGCAGCAGGGGCAACAGTTGCAGCGCCCAATTTCAGATTGATACACAATAAAAATATACCGGCCCCGATCATTATCGAAAGGTTCCCTACAAACTGCATCAGCGACTGGCTGAAAAAGGTATTGATCTTATCCGTATCGTTATTTACCCTCGAAATAAGGTCACCGGCTTTGTTTTGATTAAAAAATGCGACCGGTAATTGCTGCAGTTTATTGAATATGGCATTGCGCAGCGTATAGAGCATGCGCTGGCCAACGCCGCCCATCATTTTAGTTTGCAGATAACTGGCTACAAGCCCGCATAAATACATAGCCAGTAATACCCCCGAAATAACCAGCACACCATGATAATTGCCAGGGATGACATATTTGTCAATTGCGCGGCCGATCAATAGCGGGCCCAGCAAATTGACGCCCGAGTTGATCAATATGGCTATCAATGCCAGCCAAAGATTTTTCTTCTCATGCGCTATCAGCACCAGCAGCGTTTTCAGTGCTCCCAGGGTTGATGTTTTTTCCTGTTGAGTTGAAAATTTATTTAGGTCGTAATTCATAATTGCTGGTGCTTTGTTGCGAGTTAAATATCTGCACGTAATCTGTACTGGTACTCATCAGTTCATCGTGATTACCGGATGCTACAATTTCACTTTCCATTAATAATATGATCTGGTCATAATGCTCAACTGAAGCTATCTTTTGTGTAACTGAGATCAAGGTTAATCCCGGGTAATTCTTTTGTACATTTTCCAGTATCTTCTTTTCGGTATTGTTATCTACCCTCGCTGTAAAATCATCCAGTAATAAAACTCTTGGATTTACCGCCAGTGCACGGGCAAGCATAATGCGCTGTTTTTGTCCGCCTGACAGGCTTGCACCCCGTTCAGAAACAATTGTACTTAACCCTTCTGGCAAAGAGTCTACAAACTCATGTAATTCAGCTGTATCAATCGCCTTCTTCAAAGATTCATCCGTTACCGTATCGCTAAAGGCAATATTTTCGCGGATACTCATATTAAAGATGATGCTATCCTGGAAAACAAAGCCCACCTGGCTGTGGAAGGATTCGCTGTTATAATCATCAATGCTTCTGCCATCAAATAACACTTCGCCTGAGTTTGCCTTGATCAAATTTGTAAGCAGGTATAGCAATTGCGTTTTCCCGGCTGCTGTAGGCCCAATTATCGCAATCCTTGAACCTGCTTTTACTGAAAGAGAGATATCCTTTAAGGCTGGCTTTTGTCCATAGATCACATTCACATTCTTTAGATCAATATCGCCCCTTAAAGGCTCGGTTATTGTACCACCTGCTGGTGAATCAGGCGCATCCAATATCGTGTTGATACGTTCGAAAGAAGCTGAGGCCTGCGCTATGATATTGCTCATAAAACCAATCAGGATTATAGGGAAAATGAGCTGCACCAGGTAGCTATTAAATGCTGCAAAATCACCCAGCGACATGCTTTTGTTGATAACAAAATGCCCACCTAAAACAAGTATGCTCAATCCGGCCATATTTGCAGTGAAGGTAATAACGGGGATAAGTCCGGCGAAAAGGCGCAGGATAGCCAGGCCATAATCACGTGCTTTGGTGTTTGCCTTCAGAAATTTATCAAATTCTAATTGCTGCGAGTTAATTACCCTTATCAATGCTGATCCTAATATACTTTCGTTGATCACTTTATTCAGCCAGTCGATAACTGCGCGGCTCTCTTTGAATAATACCCTAACTTTTTTCAGTACAAGGGCAAAGGTGATACCAATTACTGGGATAATAGCAATAACGCATAACGCAAGCTTCCAGTTGATAGTGAGCAACAGGATGCTGGCACCAATAATGATAAATATGGATGATACGATAGAAACCAGTGCCTGGGATACAAAAAGCTTTATCGAATCTGCGTCGGCGGTCAAATTGGTCAATAATTTTGACGGATTAGCCTGTTCAATAAAAATACTGCTTTGCCTGGATATCTTGTCAGAAAGTCTTGTACGCAAGTCGCGGGCTACTTTTTCTGATGTATATGTTTGGATGATGCTTTGCAGCCAGGAAAAAATAAAAATGAACAATATGGCTGACGAGAATTTTACTAAAGTAGGATTTACATCAAAATGTGTCTTGGTAATCAGGCTGTGGATATAATCATCAATACCATGCGAAATGATCTTCGGCATCCATAAACTGGCGCTATTGCTGAATATGGAAAACAGGATCAGCAAAAACACCAATCCGCTATAGGGTTTTAGCAGGCTAAAAATTCCCGGCTTTTTTGCTGCTTGTTCTTCTTTTTTTTTGGCCATAGATATATTTAGGTAAAAATAACAAAGCTTTGTTACGGGTGTAATTAAAATAAAATTATAATTGTAAAAGCTTTTATTAAGACAGACGAACAACTTGTAAAAACATTCTAAAAAACTTAACAATGCTATCAACCTATAACCGCGAAGCCGATTACGTATTAGAAGATGAAAGGGTTTTATTAAGACCTTTATTGGAAACTGACCTGGAGTTTTTACTCCCATACGCTCTTAATGAACCGGATACCTGGAAATACTCTGGTATAAGTGCAAAAGGAGAACAGGGAATGCGCAACTATGTTGGTACAGCCCTCAACAATAGAGCGGCAGGCAAAGAATATGCTTTTATCGTATTTGAGAAAACAACTAACGAGTATGCAGGCAGCACCCGTTTTTATGATATACAACCTGAGCAAAATACACTCCAATTGGGTTATACCTGGTATGGCGAAAAGTACAGAGGATCGGGATTAAATAAGCATTGCAAATTCCTGTTATTACAATTTGCATTTGAAACTCTTAATATGTTTAGAGTGGAATTTCGTGCGGATGCAAGAAACGAGCACAGTATAGCCGCTATGAAAAGTATCGGTTGCAAAGTAGAAGGTATTTTAAGAAGCAACATGTGGCTCGAAGCAGGTGGCCGGCGGAACTCCATTGTGTTAAGCATTTTGAAAGAGGAGTGGCAAAATGAGGTGAAGGAGAATCTCAGAAAAAGATTGTAGAGACGCAAAATTTTGCGTCTTAATACGTAGAAACGCAAATTTGGGGTCTTAATACATCACTGTAGAGACGCAATATCTTGCGTCTCTACAGTTTTATAAATATCTTATTCCTGGCCAACCAATAACACAAATACCATTCAATAGCCAGAGTTACAATCGCTGAAAGCACTGCGGATATTTTGGGTGCAATGCCGATCAAGCCCGTAAACCCTTTTATAAAAATAGCAACTGCTCCATTAAACCACTGGTAACCAACCGTATTGAAAAAATAGTAAATAAAAATAGCGTTCATTCCCACAACCACAGCTATCCAAGCATATTTGTTGAATTTCTTTATGTCGATAACCCAGTACAGGAGGGCCATTAACAGCAGTACCCACCCTTCTGATGCCAGTGTGAACGAGCTTGTAGCAATACGTTTAATAATGGGTGTAATGTTGGCCCAGTCGAGCCCAAAACCCAATCCCAAGCCAATTATTCCGGCTATCAGCAGGTATTTTATTTTTTGAGATGCGGCCTTTTCTGATATCAATAATTTACCCGCTAAAACGCCCCATATCGTGTGGGCCGCAGTTGGTATCATGTTGATGGTCACCCATCCATCATGGTTTATTTTACCCATAAAAACTGTATCCATATATGCCCCAAAATTGTGTGCCTCAACAAATGGCTGATCAAAACCAGGCACTAAAATTATCCGGTACAACGCTTCTGTAATAATCAATAACACTATAGAAACCACGATCTGGAATTTATAAGACTTGTTGATGATGAGATAAGCGATAATTGTAGTTACCGATAATTGCGTCAAGACATTCCACAACTCCCAAACCAGTTTGCCCGAATAAAAACATTGTACAGCAGTACCTAACACAAATAGCTTGAGCGACCGGACGAGGATATGTTTAAAATTTTGTCCCCAGCTGATTTCCTTCTCTTGCTTGTTGTGATAAGATATGTACATAGCCGTTCCGGCGATCGTCATAAACGATGGCTGAATAAGATCCCACAAACGTAAACCATGCCAGGGATGATGATCGAATTGGATTAAAATTGTATCAAAAAAACCTCCGATGTGCAGGTCTTTTAATGATTCGTAAACCGAGCAAGCCTCACCGGCCAGAAATATCATGATGAGGCCGCGCATCACATCTATTGACAAAAGCCTTTCTGGTTTTATTGGTATGGTACTTTCCATTATGGTGAAAATTGGATAGCGTTTTAGGTTTACTTATTCTAAAGTTAAAACTTACCTATCACATTTCAGCATAGGGGCTCACATAAATTCAACCTTACCAAAAAACTCTGGCAAGTGAAAATTGGGGATGTCTGATATAATATTATTCCACACCAAATAATGCGGCTGCGAAAGATCGTCTCCACATTTAAAGAAATTCATTTTGCTTTTTTTGCCTTGTATAGAATTGAAATTATGAAAGCAGAAAACCTGTATAGGCACCGCGATCGTTAATGTCCAATTAATCGCCGGGTAAGTTCCATCTTTCTTTGGCATCAGGGTCCGTTCATATTTTATGGTTTTTAATATTTCAATGGGCAATTCGGTGCGATTTTCCCGTTGAGAGCCGTAACGCCCCAGGCAAGTCCCGAGCCTGTTAAACTCAATATTATAATAAGCCTTATCATCATCAAAAGCAATAAAAAACTCCACACAACTGTCTTTATAAACGGGGTCATTTATATGTTTGTACCTGGCAAGAACTTCGTTTTCCGTCACATCGTATTTTATGAACATGTGATCCCTGCTATGGGCTATAGAAAAAGAAACCTTGGGTTTACCTGCAAATTGCGGCCAGGGGACAATATCAATAGGGTTTCTATTTTTATCAAGTAATCCGGATATCCTGTGCAACGAAATGCTCTTGCCAACTCCTGATAGAAGAGGTATTTTCAGCGATTTCGCGATCATTATAAATAGGTTTTAGAAAAGGTGATGTTGGCTAAAGATTAACTAAAATTAGTAAAATGCGTTCGCGCACACAAATATATTTTTTATAGTTTAGTCGTATTAAAATCAAACAAAATCGATGTTCTAATAAATATTGTTCTACCTCTGCAAAATGCAATTATCATGGCTGATGAAGGGCAATAATGGAGTACTGAATTTTCGATTTGCATCAAACAGAAGCAGTTTCTGTTTCGGGAGAAAAACATTAGAACAAGGCTTATAACAAAACCAACACATTTATGGACCGCAGAGATTTTATTAAACAAGGCGCGTTGGCAACTGCCAGCTTAACTATTCTTCCAACGGGTTCTTTATTTGCCACGGGCAATGAGAAGGTACGATTAGGTTACATCGGCGTTGGGTTACGTGGCCGCAATCACGTAGGCGAGGGATTACTGAGAGATGATGTAGATATTGTAGCTATTTGCGATACACAGGAGAGTTCGCTGCAATATTGCCGGGAACAGTTTACAAAAGCAGGTAAAAAATTACCTAAAGAATATACCGGTGGTTTGGATGCTTATAAAGGACTTTTAGAAAGAAATGATATTGATGCGGTGATCATCGCCACGCCATGGCAGTTCCATCATCCACAGGCTATAGATGCGATGAAAGCAGGCAAATATGTTGGATGCGAGGTTATCGCCGGTCTGTCTGTTGAGGATCATTGGGATTTGGTACATACGTCTGAAAAGACGGGCATGCCCTACATGACCTTAGAGAATGTTTGTTACCGGCGTGATGTAATGGCTGCTTTGAATATGGTACGCCAGGGTCTGTTTGGTGAGATCATTCACCTGGAAGGCGGCTACCAACATAATTTACGAAATGTATTATTTAATGATGGTAAACCTTTTGGCGGCAAAGGTGTAGAATTTGGCCCAAAAGCATTTAGCGAGGCCCAATGGCG
>JAQBOK010000317.1 GCA_028288085.1 Mucilaginibacter sp. | reverse complement strand
CGCATTAATAAAGTATTTGACTATTTAAATGAGCAACGAAACCAGCCGGCTTCAGCATCGGACAATCATCGGAATTTCGCGATCACCTATTTCGGTAAGTTTACCGAAGAAGAACAGTTTCATCATGCTGCAAAGCAAGCTAATATTGCTTTAGGCCTTGCCGTAGCCGCAGCCGCGCTTGAACAGGTGGATGCTACCCCGATGGAAGGCTTTAATGCCCTGGCCTTAGACGAGTTGTTGGGTTTGAAAGAAAAAGGCCTGAGAAGTTCTATGTTATTGGCAGTAGGTTATCGCGATGAAGCGAATGATTGGAACCTGAAGTTAAAGAAAATAAGGAAACCACTGACCGAATTCGTGACGGAACTCGCCTAACGCTGACTTTATCATTGACTTTTTGAAGTAATATGTCGCATATTTGTATCACTAAAGTGATTCATGTTCGAAATATTTCAAAAGTATATCAGTGACCAGATTACGCTAAGCGCGGAAGAATATGAACTGATTAAATCGGTGTGTATCTTTAAGAAATTGCGTAAAAGACAATACCTGCTTCAGGATGGGGACGTATGGAAATACAATGCCTTTGTATGTAAAGGCTGTCTGCGGAATTACCGCGTAGATGAAAACGGCGGTGAACATATCATGGGGTTTTCAAAGGAATGCTGGTGGACCGGTGACCGGGAGAGCTTGTTAACTGGCAAACCATCCGCTAATAATATTGACGCGCTGGAAGACTCGGAAGTAATTTTAATTACCAAACCGAGTTTTGAAATGCTCTGCGAACAGATACCAGCCTTTAATGATTTAGTCAACAACATCCTCAACAAAAGCTTCATTGCCAGCCAAAACCGGATTCATTCGGCGATTAGTTTTACTGCCGAACAAAAATACAGGAACTTTATGGAAAAATACCCCGATCTGACCTACCGGGTTCCGCAACATATGATCGCATCGTTTCTGGGTATTACGCCGGAAACTTTGAGCCGGGTGCGGAAAGAAGTTGCAAAAAAATAAGCCTCTAATCACGAGAATGATTTCTTGCTGGGCTACCCACCGGCCAAGTGTCCACACTTGACTCGAATAACTATTTAAGTGTCTGCACTTAAATAGCTTTTCTTTAAAACAATTAAAATTAATTATTATAGTTTACAAAGACAGATGTAAAAAAACCTCTTAGTATTTAACTAAGAGGTTTTTAGCTTTCGATGTGCGCCCACCTGGGCTCGAACCAGGGACCAAAATATTATGAGTATTTTATTCGCTATTCGTAAAGAAAGTGGAAAATCGTGTCCTACGATTTACAAAGGCTAATTTAAGACTATTTTTCGATTTGGTCAAGGGACCGTCGTTACATATTTGTTACATGAATCAACATTATGGCAACAATTAGCGAGCTCCCAAAAGAGTTAAAATTTCTGTTTGAGTTGGCCCTTCCAGCAGCGCTTAATGATCATATGGACTTCTCCTTTCAGCATCGATATGAATTAACTCCCGTTCAAAGTTTTTATCGTTAAATACTTTGACTGGTTGCGTTTTTAAGGTTGTCCTTATTTGCTGTTATTATTTAATAATATCCAATGATTTGTAATGCTTAGCAAAAAATCAATGTTTGGATGATTAAGGCGAATCTGAGCCCAAGTATTCCGCTAAAGATAAATGCGATTCAGTCGTTTTGAAGAACGGCTTAATTTGCGCCATGCGACGCTGTGACTTAGTCCATTGCGTCTTTTTAGTCCATTTTGTCGATTCGGTAAATAAGATGCGAGGACTTACGTCCTTGGTGTAGCCAATACTGCACCCGTCTAAATCGCATACAAAACCCTGAGAAAACCAACCTAAGTGTTTTCCGCGCCAGCCATAGATCGCTTCATCAATAATGTAACATTTCGCGTAGCCATCCCAACTATATACGGTTTCGCCATCATCTGCAATATACATTGTGGCTTTTCCATTAGTATCGTAAAGTGATATTTCCATGGTTAATTTATTCTTTTGGAAAACCGAAAATTTTATTGATCAACATCAGTACGAATTTGCTTAAGCCCTTCTTCCAGCCCCAGAAGATACTAACCCCGAAGCCGGAAACGCTCAATAGGAAAAATATCACTTTAGAAAATAAGGGATATGATTTTGACTTCTCATTGAGCAGACCGAGCAGATAAAAAGAGGCAACGGTTATTATTGTGATAAGCGTCCAGGAGATGATATTTGCGATAATTTCCGAACGCTTTTTAAATTTTGGCACGAAGCTATTCATCAGAGCAAACTGATGGGGATCGAGCAACGCTTTTTGAATAAAGGCAACTTCCAGCGCCTTCAGTGACATTACATTCAAGAAATCATCATCGACAAACGGGAAGGACGCTTCCCACAATTCGATATACATCTCGTTTAGTCGCGCTTCGTTTGGCTTTTTATCTTTAGCAAGGAATTGATAAACTACCGATATTTGGTGGTAGTCACCCCGGCTACTATAATTGCTGGTTAAAATATTTCGGAACGTATCTTTAATTTTTTTATCGACAGGGGTGGCAGTTGAATACGTTAAATTGATCGCTCCGCTGATCCAGTCAGTGGAAAGCTCAAACTTATTTACGGCGCAAACAATGGAAAACACAATAAAGTTATCATAGATCCAATGACTGTCTTTATTGACCCGACGTTTGGAAAATTGGTTCAAAATGGTTTCAGCATCGATTTTGTTGCCTGTTTTAACGCAAATGATCAAACTGACAGCCACTTCATTTGCATTATGGGTTTCCATTGAATACTCGGCCACGCCATCATATAACACCTCCTTCAACAGCGGCTCCAATGGGGAAAGCTTTAATTGGCTGAGATAGGCGGACTGCTCTTCTATATAAACCATTTTCTGTTACGTAATGTCTTGATAAAAGATGCATCCCAACCGTCAATTGATTTCAACTTGTTGAGCTGCTCCGTAATCAATGACGCATAAAATAAGGTCACTGGAAGCTGCGAAGGCTTAAATGTACGATAGGAAATATTGGTCAGCCTGTACACTTGCTGAACAATATAAGTGGCATCGGTAAATGTCGACTTGCGGTGTATTCTAATCAGTAAAGGACCGGTAAATCCTTGCCGGTCAGTTTTCACATCTTCAGGGCCCTTCAACTGAAGTAGGCAAACACCTGGTTCGAGCAGTAAATTTGTTCCGCGTGCCGGGGTGAGCTTGCCTTTTACATGACTGCTATAACGAGAGGACAAGCCTCTTTGATCCAAATCAAAGACCATGTATGGATGATGTTCACCAAAAGACACGAAGGCGAACTTAATATCATATTGCGGATATTGAGCGACCAACTGTCCGACAACCTCCACCTCGAGATCCTTCATTGGCTTAAAAACGTGGAAGATAATCCGGACGATCTCGCCCTCACTCCACGCTTGTTCATTGGAAATTGTATCGATCGAACCCTTTAAACTGGTCAGCAATTCTTGGAAATAATCCTGATAGGCAACCTCCTTAGAGCGGTTGCTGAAAATGTATTTGCCATCCGCATTAAAAAAGGTAGTTATACCCACCACCTTGTGCTGTTGTGAGCCGGCGTAGATATTATCACGAATTAATGAACTGCCTATACCGATCACTAATTCGTGTGCGATGTTTGGGCTTGAAGGTAAGATCCAGGGTGTACCCCCTAATTTAGCATACATTTGTAAGGCACAGGAATCCAGGATAAACTTAGGGTTTCGCGCATTCGCTTCCTTGATAAACTGAACGGTAATGCCATGCTGTAATAAATAGGATTTAGCCAACCAATAGATATCTTCAGATGGGCTGTTCTTTTTAAATTCTTCTTTTGTTTCAATGATCGCAATATCAAAATCCTTATTCGGTAACTCAACGGCACCTTTTATGGCAGTCATAAAGCTTTCCTTGGTGTAAGCATCTATTTCTACAAAATGAAAATCCATCGCATGGAGCCGGTACAGCTTTAACATGCCCTGAGTAAATGTCGGTGCCTCGCTGAAGCCGTCTTTTAACCTGCCAAGGAATTGGGTAAACGCGCCGCTCGAACTCTTGTGACAGACGATCAAAATTTTGGGGTGGCTCACCTCGAAAAACTTTCCATAATCATAAGGGCCAAATTGCGCGAGGCCTTTTATCGGCGACGGATCGGTTTTCGTAAAGGATACATCGAACAGATACCTGGGGCTTTCCAATTGGAGGTTAATGTCCATCACAGATGGGTATTGATACGGTTTGTGCGAAAAGATGAATTTGACACGGTCGCTATCTTTGAAACAGGTCCCCGTACTATCCTTAGGCAAATTTCCGAATGTCATCTTGTAAGAAAATTTCCCACTGTCTTTCGGATCCAGACCGGAGATATATTCCACCCGTTCGAGACCTCCACGTGCCTGCGCATCATAATCATAATAGAAATCTTTTAGTTTGTAAGTGATCAATACAAAGTGTTCTTCCGCATTATGGTGTTTAAAATTGCTTTGGGTGCTTGCGAAGGCCGCAGAATCCCCGTATAAAACGGATATGGTATTTTCCTCTTGGTTTAAAAAAGCAGTCATCTGAACGCCTGCTGTTTGTAAAACATCCGCCGCAGTTGTTGTCTGTGAAGTAACCTGGCCACTACATGAGAGGTAGAACCCGAACATAAGTAGTAAAATTGACATTGTTTTCATGGTATTTATTTAAAAAGGTTAAAGAATCATGTTTGAAAATTTTTAATTAGCATTGGTATATGATGGTCGCCGCAACAACTCGCGAGAACGAATGGTTCATTTATTCAAGGACCGGCTTGCGCTTACCAATATTCATCATAACTACTGCCAGCAAAATCAATAGGACACCAGTCCATTGAAGCAGGCTTACCGGCTCTTTAAGTAACAGATGTGCCATGAATACAGAAACGGGGATTTCAATAGAGGCAATGATTGCGCCCAGCCCGATACCCGTTAATGGCATTCCCCTGGTGAACAACAATGGTGGAAGGACAGTCCCAAATAAGGAGACGACCAAACCCCAGCTTAGAAATATGCCAAAAGAAAAATGCGAATTAAACGAGGCATGAAAAATGATCAGGATAATAACCAATCCGCCAAGGATCATAAAAAGGCTTCTTTTTAAAGGAGGCAGGTGCAGCTCCAATTTATTGGAGGAATACATGGTGGCGGTATATGATAACGCGCCCATTAATCCCCAGCCAATACCGATCCAATTAATATTTATGGATTGTTTGAGTAAATCAGTAGCCAGTATTGTTCCGGCCAGGATTATCAGAATGGCGATGATCTTCCGGATACCGGGCGACTTTCTGTGCATGATCATTTCTACCAAAACACCCATCCAGACCGTTTGGATCAATAACACGATGGCTATACTTACAGGGATGTATTGTACTGACAGATAATAGAAAATGCTGGTTAAACCTAACGAGGTGCCAGCTACAACCAGTTTCAATTGGCTCTTAATTCCTGTTGAATTATTTTTTTTTAACGCAGCCTGTTTTTTAAACAAAGTTAAGATCAGCAGCACGGCAAATCCGACGGCAAACTGCGATATGGTCACCTCGGCAGTATTGAAGCCGTCCTGATAGGCCATTTTGACAAAGGTTCCCAACATGCCATAGCAGACTGCTCCTAATACAATGAAAATACTCCCTTTGAGTACCTGGCTTTTCATTGTTGCTGAAGTTCTAAGTCGATCAGATTTTTCAATTCCTGATGCGATACCTCGATAGATTTTTGAGCTTTTTCAGGGCCGTATGATATGCCGTTAATGGCAATCGTATGGATATCATGTACCCCCATAATGTTGAAAACGGTTTTCAAATAGGGGTCTTGAAAGTTCATGTGTTCATTATATCCACCTTTTTCATAACCCTGATCGCCTCTTGAAAGTAACAGGAATAAAGTTTTGTTCTCCAACAAACCGATATAGGGATATTGCATGTTAGTAGCGTCAAACGTAAATGTTTCGTTCACACGCACCACTTGGTCGATGTAAGCTTTTAATACGCTGGGAATAGACCAATTGTACATAGGGGTGCCGATGACGATAATATCAGCATTGTGCAGTTCAGCAAGGTAGGTATCGCTGATTTCGAGCGCTTTCCTATCATCTTCGGTTCGGGCTATTTCAGGTTTAAAAGCAGCAGCAATCCAATTTTCATTAACATGAGGCACATTGCTGCTTCCCAGTTCCCGGTAAATGATCTCGGCATCGTTTTGTATGCCTAGCAAGTGTTCAGTAAATATTTCTGTGAGTTTTCTGCTTTGGGATCTTTGCCCTCTTGCACTCGCGTTGATGACCAATACTTTTTTCATTTTCAATAATTTTATACAAAATTATCTGCTATTTGGATTACATTTACGTACCAGTTTTAATAATAAACACGGCCCAGATGCTTCCATATAAAACATTGATACAGGTTGACCGGAACTCGTCAGTTTCCCTGCATATCCAGGTATGCAATATTTTTATTTCACTGATCACCGATGGTACCTTACAGCCGTCTGATCTATTACCGAGCTCGCGCCTACTAGCCGACCTGATAGGCATTGCCCGAAATACCGTTAAACTGGCCTATGAAGAATTGATCAGCCAGGGCTGGGCAGAATCAGCAGAGCGAAAAGGAATTTTTGTATTGTCTAAATTGCCGGTTCGTTCCAAAGCGCTTACATCGGATGCCGCAGCAGCCAAAAATGATGAGGCAACATTTGACTGGAAAAAGGACTTCGGCAAGATTTTGCCTAATGAAAACCTTCAGCAGATCACCCTTGCGATAGATGATGGCTTCCCTGATGTGCGACTTGCACCGGTGGATGTGCTGATGCGGGAATACCGCAGCCTGTCCAGGAGATATCATGGCAAAAACTTTCTTAAATATGGCAAAGCAATGGGTTCTGAAAATCTCAGGATCGCGCTTCAGGGTTACCTGGCGCACAGTAGGGGTCTCACAACCAACCTCAATAATATCCTGGTTACCAAAGGCAGCCAGATGGGTATCTTTCTTGCAGCCCAATTGCTTTTACAACCCGGTGACCAAATTGCGGTTGGTGTGTCCAATTATGGTTCAGCCGATGATACCTTCAGATTTACCGGTGCCAGCTTGCTGAGAATTCCGGTAGATGATCATGGCATGAATGTCGATGATCTCGAAAAACGACTAAAAAAAAACAAAATAAAAGCGGTTTATATTATTCCACACCATCATTTTCCTACTACCGTGACCATGAGTATGGAAAGGCGTATGAAACTGTTGAACCTGGCAAAAGAGTACCTGTTTGCGATCATTGAGGACGATTACGATTTTGATTTCCATTATGATAATAAACCTTACGTCCCACTGGCCAGTATCGATCACCATCACAATGTAATTTATATCGGATCAATCTCCAAAACATTTGCTCCCGCTTTACGAATAGGTTTTATGGTTGCGTCACCAGATTTTGTTGAGTCCGCTTCGACGATACGACAGCTAATTGATAAACAAGGTGATACTTTACTGGAGGAAGCTTTCGCTGTATTGTTCCACGATGGAGAAATGGACAGGCATTTTCGGAAATCTTTGAAAATTTATAAGCAGCGGCGAAACCTGTTTTGTGATATGATCAAAGCAAACTTAAAGGATATGGTCGATTTTAAATTACCGGAAGGCGGATTGGGTGTTTGGGTGAACTTTGATAAAGGGATCGACCTTTCCGTATTGTCTGCACGAGCAGCAAAAAATGGCCTTTATATTGGGGACGGCTCCTATTATCAAAACGAAAGTTTTTCACCTAACGGGCTTCGGATGGGATTTGCATCACTTCGTGAAAACGAAATGGAACAGGCTTTAGCAATCCTTACCAAGAGTTTGTCCTAATAAAATACTGGTACAGATAATTCAATAAATTGAATGGACATCCTTATCAATGACGAGCGCCTGTGTCGCTTCCAAGTCAATAAACCGTTCGATCAGACAGGGAAAGAAAATACGATCAACCTTAGGGCGCTCGCTTTTATCTATTTATAGTCGCAATTAGGCAATGATAATGGATTACAAATAAGAGTTTACAAGGCTGATTAACTCCTGTAGATCAAAAGGTTTTTTGATAAAGTTATCTGCTTTACAGTAACCAGCTACTTTTTCTAAATTAAAAACAGCGGAAATCAAAATGACCGGGATGTTTTGCGCCATCGGATGCGCTTTGATACTGGCACACAGCACGTGACAGGGATCTGTTGGCAGCCGCTCCATCTAATAATATAAGGTGTGGGTGATGATCGATAATTTCTTTAAGCGATTCTGCCTAAAGCAGCGGCACAACCTGGTATCCCTCATCTTCGAGAATAAATTTTATCATGTCTAAAATGTCATGATCGTCTTCGATGATAAGGATTTTTTTAAGCTTAGGTAAGATAGTTAGCAGCGTAAATTAGATGCACTTTCAAATTCGCAAATTTTATTTTGACTTTTTATTTAATGCGATACAGTTTTGCCAAACTGGTAAGATAATAAGGCTAATCCAACCCCGGTAAAAGCATTGTCTAATGCGCTGATAAATCCAGCGAAATACAATCCGGCAATTATTCCATACTTTAATGGGGCGCAATGGCATGGCTAATATGCTCTGTTTATTTGTCATCAATAGCAGAATTTACAGATCTCCTTACCCTATACTATGCCAATTATTTGCCTGATCTGCATATTCCCGATCTATGGCAGTCAGCCAAGATCAATTGGTTAAACAAAAATTGCTGTCTGAAAAATAATACTTAAAAGATCGTTTGTGTGCCGTTAAGCAACTGTTGACTAGATAAAGTTCTGGGTCTATTATATTTTGAAATCTGGTATGTAAAAGGGATCCAGAAGCGCTTTACCTTTATGACAATAAATCCATAAAGAACAAATAACAACGAGGATAATGGCCGGCATACAGATCCCTATGAAGTAATATTTAAAGCACGGAAGGATTATGAGTTGATGGAACATGGCAGGTTTAGAACAGAGGCATACAAGAACGTATTTGATCTTTGACAATTAATGCCATAAATCATATTAGAACCTGAAAGTCAATTAATTAAATAAATTGGGCCGCAGAATATTTTCCGACTGGGGCAGTAATCGGAGAGTTAATACCATTAATTTGCCTGACAATTGAGTCTGAGGATAAAATATCAAAATTCCTTATGGTGGAGGACACGCCTCAAGTTGAAAAGACGTTCAAATAAATTTAAACTGATCAAATAAAAAAAATGGAAACACGTATTAAAATTGACAAAGTAGAACCAGCCGGATACCAGGCTGTATTGGGCATGGAAAAATTTATTGAAAGCACGAGCCTTACCAAAACACACAAGGATCTGATCAAAATCAGGGCTTCTCAAATAAATGGATGTGCCTTTTGCATTGACATGCATACTAAAGAGGCGCGCAAGGCAGGTGAGACGGAACAACGTATTTATGCGCTGAATGCCTGGAGGGACACTCAGTTTTTTTCCGAAGAAGAACGTGCGATCCTGACCCTTACTGAAGAGGTTACACTGATCCAAAATCATGTAAAAGATGAGACCTACGCCGCGGCTGCAGCAGTGTTAGACGAAAAATATCTGGCGGATGTTATCATGGCAATCATCACGATCAACGTTTGGAACAGAATAGGTATTACTACCCAACTTATTCCTGCCTGATAAATTATTTTCATAATAAAGTTTACTAAAAAGCCCTCTCTAGAAGGCTTTTTAGTAAACCCCGTTAGGGTCAGTTCCTTTCCTG
>JAQBOK010000298.1 GCA_028288085.1 Mucilaginibacter sp. | reverse complement strand
CGGTTTTGACCCGGCCGGTATTGTAATGGAATTTGAGCCTGCAAAAAACCAATTCACTTTAAAACAGGGCGGAGGTACGTTCGTATTTACAAAGGATAAATAAGGCTGACAGATAAGTGGAGTATTCTTGTTTCAAGTATTTTATTTGTTTCGGTTTTAATTTTTTAAAACAGGTGAAATGGGGTGAAACAAACTTCGACAAGAACTCTCGCCATGTCATTGCGAGCATAGCAACTGCATACTATACAAAGCGGCTATGCACAGTTCTCGATTGCCTCGTACCTCGAAAAGTTGTGTGCAGCAGAGTGACGCCCATCTTTTATGTCATTTCCCCTTCGGTGTTATAACAGTTATCGCCCTTTAGTTGTTATTAAAGAATGCATCGATCATGTGTTGATCTTCGGGAAAATTATAGACCTTGCTGATTTTCCCGTCCTTGATTTTCCAAAGTAGGCAAGACATGCCTTTGATATTCTCGCCTTCGTCCCTGTTACTCCAATTGAGGTGACAGTCGATAACAAATTCATCATTTACACCCATTACAAGTGGCTTTGCCTGGAATGAATAGATATTCAATTGTTTGAAATAAGATAACACTTCTTCTACACCAATTTTGGTTCCGCTCAGCGGGTGGCGGCCCGGAATTATCCATTCGATCTCGGGGGATAAGATCTGTTTAATTGCTTCTAAATCGTTACCGGCGTAAGCCTGAAAAAATGAATTGATCAATTGAAGATTTGGATGCTGGTGTGACATGAAATTTTTTAGTTAAATGATTATGAGAGGGCTATTATGTTTGCTTTAAGCGCTGGTATTAAAACGCCGGTCTACACCAAATATTCAAACAAGGTTTTATCCCTATTTAGTTCGATCACTTCGAAACGGTATTCTTCCATACGTTTGAGTAGGGCAGGGTAATCATCTGCAGACAGGAGTTCGATGCCTACCAATGCAGGGCCGTTTTCTTTCTCGGTTTTTTTGATGAATTCAAAGCGGGTAATATCATCATGGGGGCCAAGTACATTGTTTACAAACAGCTTTAAGGCACCCGGTCGTTGCGGAAAGCGCACAATAAAATAATGCTTTAAGCCTTCGTACAGCAATGATTTCTCCTTGATCTCCTGCATGCGGGCAATATCGTTGTTGCCACCGCTGATGATACAAACTACCTTTTTGCCCTTTATTTTATCCTTATACAAGTCGAGCGCCGCTACCGATAGCGCACCCGCTGGCTCAACCACAATGGCATCCTCGTTGTACAATTTTAATATGGTGGTGCATACTTTTCCTTCGGGCACCAACAGTATATCGTTAAGTACTTTGTTGCAAAGCTCAAAGGTAAGTTCGCCCACCCGCTTTACAGATGCACCGTCAACAAAACGGTCTATCTGGGGCAGGGTAACCGGGCCGCCATGTTCAAACGCTTTCAGCATGGATGGGGCGCCTTCGGGCTCCACACCGGCCAGCAATATATCGGGGCGCTGTTGTTTAAGGTAGGTACCGGCACCGGCAGACAGGCCACCGCCGCCCACAGGCATTATCACCACTTCTACTTCGGGCAGGTCTTCCAATACTTCCACCCCTACAGTTCCCTGGCCTTCAATTACCTGGTAATTATCAAAAGGCGGGACAAAGGTCATGTTATTGGCCGCAGTGTATTTGAGGGCTTCCACCAGGCAGTCATCAAAAGTATCACCCACTAAAACTATTTCAATACTGCCTTTGCCAAACATTTCGGTTTGCTTCACCTTTTGTTTGGGGGTAATTTCGGGCATAAAAATTACGCCTTTGGTACCCAGCTTATTGCACGAAAATGCTACACCCTGCGCATGGTTACCTGCACTGGCGCATACCACGCCGCGGCTTAACTCTTCATCGGTTAACCGGCTGATCATGTTATAGGCGCCGCGTAATTTGTAAGAGCGTACTATTTGCAGGTCCTCGCGTTTGAGGTAAATATCGCACTCGTATTTTGCCGAAAGACCGGCATTGTACTCCAGCGGTGTATGCTTCACTATTCCATTTAACCGCTGTGAAGCGCCCTTGAAATCTAATATAACATCAACCATGTTTAATAAAATGTAACCGTTACCCGGTTAAGTAACGGTTTTTATTTGTTGCCCCGTATGGGGGATGTGAAAAAACTACTATATGTTTTTAGCAAGCCAATCGCCCACTTCGCTTGTTTTGTAGGCTTTGTTTTTGCCGGCCAGGTCTTCGGTTACAATACCTTCTGTTAACGACTTATTGACTACTGAACGGATC
Source organism: Mucilaginibacter sp. (assembly GCA_028288085.1). Lineage (GTDB taxonomy): Bacteria > Bacteroidota > Bacteroidia > Sphingobacteriales > Sphingobacteriaceae > Mucilaginibacter. The sequence goes on along the minus strand of JAQBOK010000298.1, from coordinate 15,212 downwards.
AATTCTGCTTCTTCTTTTAATCCAAAAGCATCTTCAAACATCATAGCAGCAGATAGCACTGTTGCCAACGGATTGGCAATATCTTTACCTGCGGCCTGTGGGTACGACCCATGAATGGGTTCGAATAATGAGGTGTGCACGCCGATGGAAGCCGATGGCATTAACCCCATGGAACCGGAGATTACGGACGCCTCGTCGGTTAAAATATCGCCAAAAAGATTTTCGGTGATCAGTACATCATAGGTATTTGGCCATTGCACCAAGCGCATGGCAACGGCATCAACAAACTCATAACTTACAGTAACCTCGGGGAAATCCTTTTCCATATCCTGCACGGTTTCGCGCCACAGGCGTGAGGTTTCCAATACGTTGGCTTTATCTACACAGCAAAGTTTTTTACTACGGGTCATGGCCATTTCGAAACCTAATTTTGCCAGGCGCTGTATCTCGGCCCTGGTATAGGTACAGGTATCAAAAGCAGTGTTGCCATCATCCAGCCTGCCACGTGCGCCAAAGTAAATACCACCGGTTAGCTCACGAAGAATGATGATATCAGTACCTTCAATGCGCTCCCTTTTTAGGGGTGAATTATCAATTAATGATGGGAAAGTAAATGTTGGGCGAACATTTGCAAACAGACCCAGTTTTTGGCGCATTTTCAGCAACCCCTGTTCCGGGCGAACGGTGGCTTTTGGATCATTATCATACCGTGGATGGCCAATAGCGCCAAATAAAACCGCATCGGCTGCCATGCATATCTCGTGTGTTGAATCCGGGTAGGGTTCGCCAACAGCATCAATGGCACAAGCGCCGGTTAAGGCTGGTGTCCAGGTGATCTCATGATTAAATTTTTTTGCTATTGCATCAGATACTTTAACTGCCTGGTCAATAACCTCGGGCCCAATTCCATCTCCTGCTAAAAGTGCGATATTAAGTTTCATTTATTTATAATTTTAAGCCTCAGCCCAACCGCTCTTTGTGAGAGAGGGGCTTTTGTAAGGATTTTGTGTTTTTGATTTTATATAATGTTTAACATTTTTTGGGTGGCCTTGATAGCGCAAACCGTTTGATCGGAATCCAACCCTCTTGTTATAAACTTTCTCTTGTCAATTTCCCAGGTAATTATAGTTTCGCATAAGGCATCTGAACTACTGCCTGGGGCGATGCGTACCGCATAATCTATCAGCTTTGGCAAAGTTCTGTTTTTCTTGGTATAAACCCGGCTAAGCGCATTCATAAAAGCATCAAACTGGCCATCGCCCTGCGCGTTTTCCTCAAACTTTTCTCCGTCTATCTGTACAGAAATAGTTGCTGATGGGCGCAAACCCATAGCATTCATTAATACGTAAGATTCTACAATAACCTTATCTTCATAAAGGCTACTATCCAGCACATCAGAAATGATGTAGGGGAGATCCTCTTTAGTTACAGTTTCTTTTTTGTCACCTAATTCAATAACACGCTGGGTAACTTTTTTGAGGTCGGCGTCATTTAGCTTTAAGCCCAATTCCTGCAGGTTTTTTTCGATATTAGCCTTGCCTGATGTTTTGCCCAGGGCATACTCACGTTTTCTGCCAAACCGCTCGGGCAGGAGGTCATTAAAATACAGGTTATTTTTATTGTCGCCATCGGCATGGATACCTGCTGTTTGGGTAAACACATTGTCGCCCACAATTGGCTTATTCGATGGGATTCTCACTCCAGAAAATGTTTCTACCAGCTTGCTCACTTTAAAAATAGATGATTCTTTGATTCCTATTTCCACATCGGGTATAAAATCATTTATAACGGCAATGGCGCTGGCCATGGCCGCATTGCCGGCTCTTTCTCCCATTCCGTTTACCGTTAAATGCAAACCGCTTACCCCGGCCTTTACAGCCTCCAGAACATTTGCCGTACCCAGGTCATAATCATTATGCGCGTGGAAATCAAAATGGATACCCGGATACCTTGATAGAAGTAGGGATAAAAACTTAAATGTCTCGCCGGGCGTTAAAATCCCCAATGTATCTGGCAGCAATATTCTTTTTACTGGTTGTTTAACCAAAAAATCGAGGTATTGAAAAACGTAGTCGGGCGAGTTACGCATGCCATTGCTCCAGTCTTCTAAATAAACATTGGTAGCAATGCCGTTGCTGGCAGCCAGTTCAATTACATGTTTTATTTCCGCAAAATGCTCCTCAGGTGTTTTTTTAAGCTGATGTGTTAAATGGTTTAATGAACCCTTTGTTAAGAGATTCTGCACTTTAACACCAGCTTTTAGCATCCAGTCAATTGAAACACCGTTGTCTACAAATGACAATACCTCTATACGATGGGCATATCCATTTTCTTCAGCCCAGTTCAGAATACTTTTAACCGCCTGAAATTCACCATCGGATACACGTGCAGAAGCAATCTCAACCCGGTCTACATTGAGTTCTTCCAATAATAATTGGGTTATAGTTAGCTTTTCTGAAATGGAAAAAGACACACCCGATGTTTGTTCTCCATCGCGAAGCGTAGTGTCCATTATCTCAATTTTCCTTCTTTCCATGTACTGGATATCCTTTGGTTTGGTTGGTTATGAAGCTATTATATCAATTAAAGCATTTTACCAGGTGATAAAGCGCTTTAACATGATAGGTATTTGTATAATTAAAGCGGAAGGTTTGATGCAAACACCTCAATTTCTGGTTTGATACTTTGCAGATAATCGATATCGTCAAAGCCATTGATCATATTGTCTTTTTTGTATGGGCTGATTTCGAATGTATCTTTTTCGCCTGTTGCTACCAGTGTAATCGTTTGATCAGGTAAATTCACTTCCAGCTCTGTTGTTGGATCAGCATGAATTGCAGCAAATATCTTTTCAGAAAACTCCGGGCTAACCTGAACGGGCAATACGCCAACGTTTAAGCAATTGTTTCTAAAAATGTCTGCAAAAAAGCTGGATACTACGCACCTGAACCCATAATCATAAACAGCCCATGCGGCGTGTTCCCTGGACGAGCCGGAGCCAAAGTTTTTACCGCCAACTAATATTTTACCACTGTAAATATTGTTGTTCAATACAAAATCCTTTTTTGGGGTATTATCAGCATTATATCTCCAATCGCGAAAAAGGTTATCCCCAAATCCAACACGTTCTGTAGCTTTTAAAAAGCGTGCCGGAATTAATTGATCGGTATCAACATTTTCTATCGGAAGCGGAACTGCAGTGCTTCTTAGTGTATTAAATTTATCGTAAGCCATCTTAATTTTTTATCGTGATTAAACAAGTTCTTCAATTAACGTTCTTGGATCTGTAACCACACCAGTAACAGCGGCGGCGGCAGCAACTAACGGACTGGCCAACATGGTTCTTGAACCTGGGCCCTGCCTGCCTTCAAAATTTCTGTTGGAGGTGCTTACAGCGTATTTTCCGGCGGGGATCTTATCATCGTTCATTGCTAAACATGCAGAACAACCCGGCTGCCGTAATGAAAAGCCAGCTTCAGTTAATATATCCAATAAGCCTTCTTCTTTAATCTGGGCTTCAACAATATGCGAACCCGGAACCAGCCAAACGGTAACATCATCGGCTTTGTGTTTGCCTTTTACAAGTGACGTAAACGCCCTGAAATCTTCTATCCGGCCATTTGTGCAACTGCCAACAAATACAAAATCAACCTTTTTGCCTATCATGGCCTGGCCTTCAGAAAAGCCCATATAGTTGAGCGATTTTGCATAGGTTGTTGCGCCGCCTTCAGCATGAGCAGCATCCGGAATATCGTGAGAGATTCCCATGCCCATTCCGGGGTTTGTTCCGTAAGTGATCATTGGTTCAATAGTTGAACCATCAAATGTTAATTCTTTATCAAATATCGCGTCGGCATCGGTTTTTAATGTTTTGTAGTAAGCTAATGCTTTATCCCAGGCTTCGCCCTTAGGGCTAAACTCGCGGCCTTTTACATAATTAATAGTGGTTTCATCCGGCGCTATCATACCACCACGTGCACCCATTTCAATACTTAAATTACAAACCGTCATACGGCCTTCCATGCTCATGTTTTCAAAAACATCACCGGCATATTCAACAAAGTACCCGGTGGCGCCAGATGTTGTAAGCTGAGAAATAATGAACAACGCAACATCCTTTGGCGTTACGCCTATACCTAACTTACCATTAACATTAATGCGCATTTTTTTAGGTTTTGGCTGCATTATGCACTGTGTAGCCAATACCATTTCTACTTCTGATGTACCAATACCAAAAGCTATAGCGCCAAAAGCTCCATGTGTAGAGGTGTGCGAGTCGCCGCAAACGATAGTTGCGCCGGGTTGTGTAATTCCATATTCGGGCCCAACAACATGCACAATGCCATTTTTTTGATGGCCTAATCCCCAATAGCTGATGCCGTATTCATTTGAATTAGACTCTAACGCCTTTAGCTGGTTGGCCGAAAGTGGATCTTCAACCGGTAAATGCTGGTTTATAGTTGGCGTGTTATGATCCGCGGTAGCAAATGTGCGATCGGGGTATAAAACTTTTATTCCCCTGCTCTTTAATCCTAAAAAAGCTACCGGACTTGTTACCTCATGAATAAGATGGCGATCAATAAAAAGCACATCAGGGCCGCCTTCAATTTTACGCACTACGTGTGTGTCCCAAACCTTATCAAATAATGTATTGCTCATTTTTATAATTTCTTATTTATTACTAACATTTGTAAAAGACTGTCCATATAATGTATTGCTATTAACCAGCAATAAAAGATCATCATCTTTTATATCTAATTTATTATCTGCCAATGTTAAAAAGCGGTGATAGGCATCGGCAAGTTCCTCCTTATCCAGCTTATAGCCCAGTCTTTCTAAATGGAACTTAAGCGCATGACGGCCACTGCGTGCGGTAAGCACTATGGTAGCACTTGGGAAACCTACATCTTCGGGTTTAATGATCTCGTAGTTCTCACGCATCTTTAAAAACCCATCCTGGTGTATGCCAGAGCTGTGCGCAAAGGCGTTGCTGCCCACAATAGCTTTGTTAGGTTGCACAACCATTCGCATTTGCGTGCTTACCATGCGGCTTAATTCATAAAAGTTTTTGGTGTTGATTTTTGTATGCAGGCCAAGAATGGGGTGGGTTTTCAGGATCATCACCACCTCTTCAATTGAGGTGTTGCCGGCACGTTCGCCAATACCGTTGATGGTTCCCTCTACCTGGCGTGCCCCGTTTTGCAAACCGGCAATGGAGTTGGCGGTTGCAAGGCCCAGGTCATTATGGCAATGTACCGAGATAACGGCTTTATCAATATTCTTAACATTTTCTTTCAGGTAGCGGATCTTATCTCCGTATTGATTAGGCAGGCAGTAACCATTGGTGTCGGGTATGTTCACCACGGTGGCTCCTGCCGTAATGACCGCTTCGATCATTTTAGCCAAATATTCCACATCAGCCCTGCCGGCATCCTCAGCATAAAATTCAATATCCTCAACAGAACGCTTGGCATATTTCACAGCTTCAACGGCGCGTTCCAATATCTCTTCGCGTGTGCTGTTAAATTTATGCTTGATATGCATATCAGATGAGCCGATACCCGTATGTATGCGGGGATGTTTGGCGTATTGAAGCGCAGCTACTGCCACATCAATATCCCCTTTGTTGGCACGTGTAAGCGCACAAACAGTAGGCTCTTTTACAACTTTTGATATTTCTACCACACTCTGAAAATCGCCGGGACTTGATACCGGGAAACCTGCTTCAATAATGTCAACGCCCAGCGCTTCCAGTTCACGGGCTATCTCGATCTTTTCGGGCGTAGTCAACTGGCAGCCCGGTACCTGCTCGCCATCGCGAAGCGTGGTATCAAAAACATAAACGCGGTTGGGGTCGTGTAACATGTGCTTTCCTTTTTTTTGTTATTAGAATTAAGTCGCTAGTATCAAGTATCAAGATTTTTTGTCTTGCTACTTGCTACTAAGTACTTGCTACTCTTTAATAGCAATAAACCTTAATCTTTTATAATCCGCATACCACTGGCCGTCCACTTCGTTGGTGGGTTGCAGCAGGTCGGTAATTTCATTTAATACTTGTGGCAGTTCGGTAGCCGGCACACCTTTAAAAATAGATGAGCCGAACATGTTGAACCATTTAGCCATGCCGTCGCGACCGTCCTGCAAAAGTGTAGAGCGATCGAAATGGGTGGCAAAAGTTACCCTGAATCCACCAGCTTCCAGTTTGGTAGCGTATTCCGCTGTGGAGGGGTAATACCAGGGGTTGATATTGTTGTCTTTGGCGTAGCCGTACTTTTTGAGTACTGTTGCCGTAGCGGCTAACAGTAATTGAACATTGCCTTTGCCACCAAATTCGCCTGCGAAACGGCCGCCGGGTTTAAGCGCCTTGTAAACGCTTTTGATCACGCCATCGGCATCGTGTATCCAGTGCAAAGTGGCGTTGGTGAACACGGCATCAAAGGGTTCGTCAAAGCTGAAGTCGGCGCCATTGGCGACAATGAAATCCAGCTCGGGGTAGTTTTCCTTTGCTTGCGCAACCATCTCCGGCGAGGCATCAATACCGATTACTTCGGCCCCTTGTTGCTGTATCTTTTTGGTGAGATGACCAGTACCGCAGCCCAGATCAAGGATACGCTCACCGGCTTTTACAACCAGCAGTTCCAGCACGCTTTCACCGTATTGAAATACGAAAGCATGTTTGTCATCATATAATTCAGCGTTCCACTTCATATTACTTCATAATGTTCAACAGTTGGAAAAGGCTCATAAAAATGATGTAATAAACTTTTCCACTCCTGATATTCTTTTGATCTTCTAAACCCTTCAGTATGATCGGTCAGCTTTTCCCACTCCACCAATAAGATGAATTGACTAATATTTTCAATACATCTTTTTAACTGGTGAGAAACATACCCCGGCATACTTGATATTATGTGATTGGCTTTGGAAAATGCATTTAAGAAATCATCTTCCTGGCCTGGTATCACCTTTAATATGGCAACTTCGAGTATCATTTCTTTTCAAGTATCAAGTCGTCAGTATCAAGTATCAAGATTTTTATTCCGTTGTGATTTTATCTTGCTACTTGATACTAACTACCAGTTACTAAACTATGCTTCTACTACCTGGTTTTCAGGGCGTAAACTGCGTACAGTTTTACCTGCCCGCCACATTTCGCTATCACGCAATTCTTTTAGTTCTGCATCAAGTTTTTCGCGATAATCAGTTTTGCTGTTTGAATCAATTGATTTTTGTGACTCAACGCCTGTTGCTACGCTGTTGTATAATTCTTCAAATACAGGTTTAGTAGCATCGCGGAACCTCTTCCACCAATCCAAAGCACCGCGTTGAGCAGTGGTTGAACAGTTGGCATACATCCAGTCCATGCCATTTTCTGCAACTAATGGCATTAATGATTGGGTTAGCTCTTCAACAGTTTCATTAAACGCTTCTGAAGGTGAATGACCCTTGCTGCGTAACACATCATACTGTGCTGCAAATACACCCTGGATACAACCCATTAATGTACCGCGTTCGCCGGTTAAGTCGCTATAAACTTCTTTTCTGAAATCTGTTTCAAATAAATAACCACTACCTACGGCAATACCTAAAGCAATTACCCTGTCTTTAGCTTTACCAGTTGCATCCTGGAAAATAGCGTAGCTTGAATTTAAGCCACGACCCTGTAAAAACATGCGGCGCAATGATGTACCCGAACCTTTAGGGGCCACCAGGAACACATCCACATCAGCAGGAGGTATAATACCCGTTTGCTCTTTGAAAGTGATACCGAAACCATGAGAGAAATACAGGGCTTTGCCCGGAGTTAAATGTTTTTTAACAGTTGGCCATAAAGCGATCTGGGCAGCATCACTCAGCAAGTAGCAAATGATAGTGCCTTTTTCAAGCGCTTCTTCGATCTCAAAAAGTGTTTCGCCCGGTACAAAGCCATCATTAACCGCTTTGTCCCATGATTTTGAGTTTTTACGCTGACCAACTATTACGTTGATGCCATTGTCTTTTTGATTAAGCGCCTGGCCGGGGCCCTGCACACCATAGCCAATTACAGCTACAGTTTCGTTTTTCAATACTTCCTGTGCCTTTGCTAAAGGAAACTCTTCGCGGGTTACTACATTTTCTTCAGTGCCGCCGAAATTTAGTTTTGCCATTGTTTTGTTTTTTGGTTCAGACTTACAGAGTTTTTAAAACTTTGTAAGTCTTATTGCTTATTTTAATTTGTTACTTTTTCACTACTAATACGATCCCCGATGCCCAGCCCATTTTGGTTACTGCCATGTCTTCCCGCTCGCCCAGGGCTGATAATAGACCGGCCACCTTTTCCGCATGTCCATCGGGCCAGTTGGGCTGCGGCAGCATGTCATCGATAATATAAATTCCCCCTTTTTCCAGCATGGCTAAAGTTTCCTCCAATACCATGTATTTGCCCGGCCAGGTATCAGCAAAAATAAAGCTGAACTTTTTTCCGCTGTTCTTTTTGATCCACTCGTTGCCATCGGCACATATTAAGGTAAGGCGCTTATCCACCCCTAAATTTTCCTTTGCTATACCTAATAACGTTTCGTCGTTATCCAATGATATCAAAGTTGAACCCGTATCCATGCCGTCTAATATCCATGCAGTGGCAAGCCCTGTACCTGTACCCAGTTCCAGGAATTTACTCCCGGGTTTTGATGCAGCCAGTGTTTTCAGCAAGGTGCAGGTTGATATCTCCGACATCTGCAAAAAACCGCATGCCTCGGTAGCTTTTTTAATGCTGTCGTAAGCCGATGGATATTCTTGGGTTACTTCTTCTATCATTTTGATTTCGGATTTCGAATGTTCGATTTAATATTCCTGATTTAAACTACTTGTCATTGCGAGTTACGAAGCAATCGCGAATTTGCATAGTATGCGATTGCCACGCTATCGCTCGCAATGACATAAGGTTCACCTTACATAGTAAACACTTTATCCCCTTTATTCAAAAACTCGTTCTCTACCACATCTTCTCCCGGTTCAAGCCTTTCAAATTCACGTATTTTGGAGTTGAATCCTTCGCTGTCTTTGATTATCGCTACCCTTGCACTACGTACAAATTCTATCAGCCCGTAAGGTTGCAATATGCTGATCAGGTTGTCTGTTTCTTCGCGGTGACCGGTGGTTTCAAATACAGTGTAATCCTTGCGGAGCACCACCACACGCGCGCCGTTCTCGCGCAGCAAACGTTCAACACTTACCTTTTCGGCAATTACATCGGTTGATACTTTATATAAGGCCATTTCCTGCCATATCACATCCTCGTTGGTATGATAGTATACTTTTAACACCTCTACCTGTTTTTCTATCTGGCGGCAAAGCTTGCGCACTACATCTTCCCATTCGGTGATCACAATATTAAAACGGTGAATACTCTCCACTTCTGAAGGGGAAGTATTCAAGCTGTCGATATTGATCTTACGACGTGTAAATATGATGGCAATGCGGTTAAGCAGGCCTATCTGGTTTTCGGTATAAACCGTGATATTAAATTCTTGTTTGGCCTCTGAGTTTTCCATTTTAATATTTTATTTAAGCCTGATCTCACTTACACTGCAACCCTGCGGTACCATCGGGAACACATTGTTCTCCTTGGTAACAAATACTTCCAATAGGAAGGAACCCTTGTTGTTTATCATTTCCTGCAAGGCGCCGGGCAGATCTTCCCTATCACTGATCGCTTTGCCGGCAATGCCATAAGCGGCAGCAACAGCAACAAAGTCAGGACTTTGAATATCTACAAAAGAATATCTTTTCTCGTTGAACAGTTCCTGCCATTGACGAACCATACCCAGAAAACGATTATTAAGGATGATGATCTTCACATCAACTTTACTTTGCATAATGGTACCCAGTTCCTGTATGGTCATCTGGAAACCACCATCGCCGATAATAGCGACTACAGTGCGGTCTTTTGCGCCAAACTTAGCGCCAATGGCTGCAGGCAGGGCGAAGCCCATAGTGCCTAAACCACCGCTGGTTACATTGCTGCGTGTATTGTTGAATTTGGCATAACGGCAGGCCACCATCTGGTGCTGGCCCACATCGGTTACAATAACTGCTTCACCTTTGGTGATGTCATTTAACTGTTTGATCACTTCGCCCATGGTCATTTCGCCAGAGGTGGGGTTCAGTTCAGCATTAATTACCTGCTCCACTTCCTGGCGGGTATAATCATTGAATTTATGCACCCATTCGGTATGTTGTTTTTGTTCTACCAATTGAGTAAGCAAAGGCAAGGTTTCCTTGCAATCGCCCCAAACGGGCACAGTGCTTTTTACATTCTTATCTATCTCAGCCGGGTCAATATCCAGATGGATAACTTTGGCTTGTTTGGCATATTTGTCCAGGCGGCCGGTTACACGGTCGTCAAAGCGCATACCGATAGCGATCAATACATCGCAATCATTGGTAAGCACATTTGGGCCGTAGTTACCATGCATACCCAACATACCTACGTTTAATGGATGCTCTGTTGGGATAGCGCCGGCGCCTAATATGGTCCATGCGGCGGGAATACCACTTTTTTCGATGAAGGTCTTAAATTCCTGTTCGGCGCTGCCTAATATCACACCCTGGCCCCAAATAACAAATGGTTTTTTTGCCTGGTTGATCAGCTCAGCTGCCTGCTGAATATATTGCGGGCGAACGATAGGTTTAGGGCGATAGCTGCGTATATGGTCGCAAGGTGTATATCCCTTAAACTGAAATTTCTGTATCTGCGCATTTTTTGTAATGTCGATTAAAACCGGCCCCGGGCGACCGCTTTTGGCGATGTAAAATGCTTTTGCAATTACTTCGGGAAGTTCGTTTGCATCAGTTACCTGGTAGTTCCATTTAGTAACCGGTGTAGTAATGTTGATCACATCGGTTTCCTGAAACGCATCGGTACCCAACAGATGAGCGAAGACCTGCCCGGTGATGCATACTAATGGCGTGCTGTCTATCTGCGCATCAGCAAGGCCGGTAACTAAATTGGTTGCACCCGGACCGCTGGTAGCAAACACTACGCCCACCTTGCCTGAAGTACGGGCATAGCCCTGACCAGCATGGATACCACCCTGCTCATGACGGACCAGGATATGCTGCAGTTTTTCGTTGTAATCGTACAAGGCATCATAAATGGGCATAATAGCGCCACCCGGATAGCCAAATATCGTTTCAACACCCTCAATGATCAGCGCCTCTAATAAGGCTACCGATCCCGATACCTCAACTGCCTCTTTCTCTGCGGCAAGTGCCAGTGTTTCCTGTTGTGCAACTTCCATATCTTCTATTTTATTTTCGAACCCCGAATGTTCGGTCTCGAATTTGTTTTTTAGTTTTTTATGCTTGTCATTGCGAGGTACAAAGCAATCGCGCGCAATGACAATTTATTTAATTTTAACACTCGTCTGTAACGCAACCTTCGGCAGCTGTGCTTACAGTTTTTGCATATTTGTATAGCAGACCCTTTGTTACCCTTAGGGCAGGTTGTTTCCATTCCGACTTGCGGTAGGCCAGTTCTTCGTCTGATATCTTCAGATTGATGGTTCTGCTAACTGCGTCTATCTCAATGCGGTCGTTATCTTTTACAAGGGCTATGGTGCCGCCGTCAAAAGCCTCAGGCGTAATGTGCCCAACGACGAAGCCGTGGGTTCCACCAGAAAAGCGCCCATCAGTAATTAAAGCTACTGAAGAGCCTAAGCCAGCACCAAAAATAGCACCCGTAGGTTTCAGCATTTCAGGCATACCCGGTGCGCCTTTAGGCCCAATGTTACGGATCACCACTACATCACCGGCTTTTACACGCCCGCTGGTGATACCTTCGATCAGGTCAAATTCGCCGTCAAATACACGGGCGGGGCCTTCAAAACGTTCACCTTCTTTGCCGCTTATTTTGGCCACACTGCCACCTGATGCCAGGTTGCCGTATAATATCTGTAAATGACCGGTCGCCTTGATGGGCTTTTCAGCAGGGGATATGATCTTTTGGTTTTCAAATTCAATTTCAGGAATATCAGCCATGTTTTCGGCAATGGTTTTTCCGGTTACGGTTAAACAACTGCCATCAATCCAGCCCAACTTTAAAAGATATTTCATCACTGCCGGCACACCGCCTATCTTGTGCAGGTCTTCCATCATGTATTTACCGCTTGGCTTCATATCGGCCAATACAGGAATACGGTTGCTCACCGACTGAAAATCGTCCTGGGTTAACTTTACATCCACACTTTTTGCCATAGCTATCAGGTGCAGTACCGCGTTTGTTGATCCGCCTAAAACCATTATGGTCACTATCGCATTTTCAAATGCAGCGCGGGTCATGATATCAGATGGTTTAATATCTTTTTCTAATAATATTTTGATGGCTTTTCCTGCTGCCAGGCACTCTACTTTCTTTTCATCACTTAATGCAGGATTAGAAGAGGAGTAAGGCAAGCTCATGCCCAAAGCTTCAATAGCCGAAGCCATTGTGTTTGCTGTATAAATACCACCACAGGCGCCGGCGCTCGGACAGGCATTTTTTACAACGCCCATAAAATCTTCGGGGGTGATGTTGCCGGCTATCTTTTGGCCCAGGGCCTCAAATGCCGAAACAATGTTCAGGTCTTCACCTTTCCAATGGCCCGGTTTGATAGTGCCGCCATATACCATAATAGAAGGGCGGTTCAACCTGCCCATAGCAATTAAAGAACCGGGCATGTTTTTATCACAACCCGGGAGCGCGATCAACCCGTCATAATATTGCGCGCCGCAAACCGCTTCTATCGAATCGGCTATCACATCGCGGCTTACTAAAGAGTAGCGCATCCCTTCAGTACCCATGCTCATGCCATCACTTACGCCTATGGTGTTGAATATCAGGCCCACCAAATCTTCTTCCCAGATGCCCTGTTTTACCAGTTTGGCAAGGTCGTTGAGGTGCATGTTGCAGGTATTGCCATCGTAGCCCATACTGGCCACGCCCACCTGTGCCTTTTTCATATCCTCGTCTGTTAGGCCAATGCCGTAAAGCATAGCTTGTGCGGCAGGTTGGGTAGGGTCACTGGTGAGGTGCTTGCTGTATTTGTTCAATTCAGTCTGTTCGGCTGTAGATGTGGGCGTACTCATTTATGTTTTGTAAAAATTATTCTTATTGGTTGTTCTGAAACGTGTTTCTAAGATTTATATAATTCGGTATTTACAAGTTAGGCAGATGCACCGCAAACTGCAATAGCTTATAAAATATTTTTTCATTTAGTATTTAATTTGTTTAATATGATTTAATTGTTTCATTAATTCTGTAAATATACTATAATTCAGAATTATATTATTATCAATTTATACCAAAGTTGAAAACGGTATTCGGTATAGCTATTATGCATGCATAGCAAAGTGTCAATTTTCGGCGTAAAATGGGGGTAAGGGGCGGGGAAGTTGAGTGATTTTGGAGGTGGGAAGACGGATCTCAGAAGTCGGAAATTGCTCGGCCAATAATAGCATCGTCACTTTTGTGGTGACAAAAGAAAAAGATCAATAAAGAAAAAACTTCAATCCGCCCTTCCGTGTGTTACGCATTTGTAGTACGATTTTGAGCCCCTGGTTTTGCCTGATTTATAGAGTAAAGGCCTTGCGGACAAAGAAAGCCAATGCTTAATGGAACAAATCAGTTCATTTACGCGGGCTTTTATGGTTTGGTTTATGTAATTTCGGCCACCTAATTAATACGATGAAACCCTTAACCACAATTTCGCTGGCGTTGCTATGCCTGTTTTATTCATGTAAACAATCTGACCGGGCCGCACCTACCAAAATTTCTGACCAGGGGACATCTAAAAGAAGTGTAGCCGATAGTATCGAGATACAAGCTAAAGCCACCAAAATGGCCCATGATATGATGCAGCATGCTAAAGATAGTGCTTCAAATACCTCCAAAAGAATTGTTCATGCCGTGCCTGCCAGATCATTCGGCCCCTGCCCGGCCGCGATAAAAGAGTGTTTGGTAGTGACCGACAGGAATGGAAAGTCTATCATTGTTACCTTAAAAAACAATTCAGCAAAAAAGATAGATGTTGTCGGGATATCGTGGGTGGTGTATAATAAGCTGAATAAAAGAATCGGCAATTCAAACGGAAAGGCCAAGAAGGTGCTGGCCAGGGGAAAATCCACCAGTTACGCATGGGGCATCAACGCCAGTACCGGTACACATGCCAAAGCATCTGTTTACAGCATACATTATAAGGATGGCTCTCTGTGGCAGGCAGGCGGCGATATGCGGTAGATTGATCTTATACCTTTTGGCATTGCAGTAAAGTGAAATGGTTTGGTAATCACATTGCGTGTTTTGTTTGAACTGTGATTCAAATCCTTAATTCGAAGACGTAGTAGTAGAAGAATGTTTGCAAAAAAGGAAAGGCGGCCAAACATCGCGTTCGGCCACCTTTAATAATAATTAATTTAAACTGGGATCAAATATAGAGTGCAATACTGGAGGAAATCTGTGTTTTTGGGGAGTTGGATGACTTTTTTTAAAATTTATTAGTTCAAATAGTATTCTTTTTCGCTCATCGGCGTGAGTGTTTTGTCACTTTTGTCGCGACAAAAGTAAAACGCTTTCAGCAAAAGGCTTTTCGCACTTGGCCTTTGTCCTGCAAATCAGTCAAAGCCTCGGGCTGCAATCTTTTGCGCTACTACCTTTGCTCATGGCCTTGCTTCTGCAAAATTTGCTATGCCCTTGCTGCCGCACGTCGCCAGCATTTTTTTGGCTGATTTCGGCCGAAGCTGGTTTGCTGATGGGGGAGAAGCAAGTTTTAATGCTTTTGTGGATGATAATTTAAACCATCACTTCCTGCGTAATCCTTTTCATCGCCACTTCCTGCAATGTAACCACAACCAGCATTGCCAGTAATGACATTGCCCAGCCAAACAATACCTGTTCGCCCAGTAGCGTTATCCGTTCTTCGGTGGTACGCAACGAGCGGCCTGTTATTACAGTATACGCCTTGTTTGCATTGGTTTGTATACCTGCACAAGCCTGGCGCATCCCGGGCTGTGGTTGCCAGGTGCCTTTGTCGGCGCCATGCTTTTGTACATACTCCAGCACTCCCCGGGGTACAATAGGAGGCTTGCCATTCAGGGTGGCACTGGTGGCAACTATATTGCCCTGTTTATCATATATTAGCAGGTAGGGGGCCAGACTATTGGCAATTTCTATCGGGGCATACGCGGCGGCAAGT